>DASSAF010000058.1:0-6887 GCA_035685565.1 Nitrosopumilaceae archaeon
TCTTGCAGGATTAAACGAAAAAGAGACTTTATGTGATCCATTCTGTGGTTCTGGAACCATATTGCTAGAAGCTGAGTCAATGGGGATACACTCCATTGGGATTGATTTTGACAAAAAAATGTGCAATATTGCAAAAAAGAACCTGTCCTCAAACGGGTTTAATTCCACAATAATAAATTCAGGATACGAACATCTACAAAAAATAAAAGACAAGATAGATGGAATTGTAACTGACCTGCCATATGGCAATTCCTCAAAGTCATCCCAATCTCCAAAAAAACTCTTACATGATTTTGTCTCCATATTGCCAAAGAAAAAGAAGCTTGCCGTCATGTACAAAAAGGGAATAATGAACCAGATAGAATTAAACCCAACAAAAAAATACGATATCTATAGGCACAGGAGCTTGACTAGAGTGATCATAACAAAATGAAGCTAGTATTTTTGGGAACATCGGCAGCAATGCCAACAGAAAACCGTGGCATGACATGCATCTGCCTAGTCTTAGACAAGGAGATCCTGATGTTTGATGCAGGCGAAGGTGCACAGGTATCTTTTCTAAAATCAAAGATTGGCTGGAACAAAAAGATGAAGATCTTTGTGACACACTTGCATGGTGATCACGTTGTTGGAATACTAGGATTATTACAAACAATGTCTTTGCAAAATAGAACCGAATCAATTGATATCTACGGTCCAAAGGGAATTGAGGATTTTATGGCAGCAAATCTCAAAGTGCTAAACTTTGGTCTTACATTTCCTGTTAGAATAATGATGATAAAAGAAGGAATTGTGCTTGACGATGAATCATATACTATACATTGCTGTGAGGCGGAACATTCCATTCCTGCATATTCGTATGTGTTTCATGAAAAGGACAAGCCTGGCAAGTTTTATCTGGAAAAAGCAAAGGCGTTAGGGATCCCAGAAGGCAAGCTCTGGCATGAGCTTCAAAGTGGAAAAGAAATCAACATAGGAAACAAGACAATCAAGCCATCTGAAGTGATGGGTGAAAAACGACCAGGTAAAAAAATTGGAATATCAGGGGATACAAGGCCAACAAAAAAGCTTGTAGAGTTTTTCAAAAACTGTAATTATATAACATTTGATTCCACGTATTCGGACGAGCTAAAAGAAAAGGCAAAAGAAAATTTCCACTCTACAGCAAAAGAAGCTGCGGAATTGGCAAAAAAGGCAGGCGTCGCAAACTTGATCCTGACTCACTTTTCTGCAAGATATGATGATGCTGAGATTCTAGTAAAAGAGGCACAAACCATTCATGGTTCAGTAATAGCAGCAAAGGATCTTTTAGAAATAGACATAAAATAAAATGTTTGAATCAATAGCTGACAAATTACTTGACGCAGAAAAAATTGTTTTTGTCACTGGTGCTGGCATATCACAAGAAAGCGGCATCCCCACTTTTAGGGGAAAAGACGGATTGTGGAGAAAATATGATGCCATGCAGCTTGCCACAATAGATGCATTTTATGAAGATCCAAAACTAGTATGGGAATGGTATGACGAACGAAGAAAAAACATACTTGCTGCAAAGCCAAATGCAGGTCATACCACTATAGCAGATTTAGAAAAATACAAGCAGGTTCGTGTTCTTACTCAGAACATAGATGGTCTGCACCAAAGAGCAGGAAGCAGCCAGGTCTATGAGTTACATGTAAGCATTATCACAATAAAGTGCACTGTATGTGATTTTAGAGAAAAAATTACTGGTGACTTTTCAGAGCTTCCGCCCCGTTGTAAATGTGGTAAAATGCTAAGGCCTGACGTGGTCTGGTTTGGTGAAGCATTACCGCAAGATGTCTGGAGTGAAGCGATGATGCAGGCAAATTCGTGCAATGTAATGTTTGTAGTAGGAACGTCGCTTGCAGTATCGCCTGCAAACATGTTACCAGTATATGCAAAACAAAATGGAGCCACTATAGTTGAGGTAAATCCTGAGGAAACTCTAATGTCTAAAAGCATGGATCTATCCATTAGGTCAACATCTGCAAAGGCGCTGCCTGAGCTTCTTTCCATAGTGAATAAATGATTTTCAGTTACTGTTTTTATTTTGTAATCTCATTCCACATCACTAGAATCAAAAATTGATTTAAGAAAATATTTCGAATAAACGGATTAAATATCTGCCACAATTAGCTTGTCCTAATGAAACTGATTTCACGAAATATTTCTTTGTTATCGATTGGGACAGTTTCAGTTTTTTCCATATTACTAGTACTATCTTCTTTCTCTACGGTTTATGCACAAGAAAGTAGTGATTCAAAGTACACACAAGGAATCAGATATCTTATAGAGCATGGCATGTTTCAAGTACCAAAAAACGATCCCCCGATGAAATCAAGTTCAGACATGCCAGCTAAAAACTGTGCTCAAAGAACATTTCCAATAGTTGATTGGTCTAATTGCAATTTTTCAGGTGCCAATCTAAATCACTCCAATCTTCACAGTGCTAATCTTTCAAACATTAACCTTGAACATGCAAACATCAACAAGGCATATTTTTATCGCACTAATCTTGTTGGTGCAAATCTCCAAAATGCCCAGATGATAAACACTCAGCTAGCAGTTGCCAATCTTTCTGGTGCCAATCTATCACATGCCAATGGCCAATTTGTTAACCTAAATGGAGCCATACTTGTAGGTGCCAACCTCACAGGAGCTAATCTAAAAAATGGGGCATTTATGGCAGCTGATTTTACAAATGCAAAACTTTCAGGTGTAAATCTTAGCTATACTGACATGACCTATGCAAACTTTACTGGTGCTGATCTTTCAGGAGCAGATCTATCAGAGGCCCTTCTCAAAGGTGGAACTCTTCGCAATGCCAATCTCTGGCATGCCAATCTTCATGATGCTGACATAAAAGGTGTTGATCTTACTGGTGCAAATCTTCACTGTACTGGTAATCCGGTTTGTATTCAAAATGTGGTAACAAAGTAACAAACCATAATTAAGATATTTTGAGATGTTGTTGTAATTCAGTTATTGATAGCGTATTTTTCTGGCAGATCAATTAAAATTAGTTCTGTTGGTTTTTCTGCCTTGATTACCAGATTGTTTTCAATTTCTATTGTGGCTGCATCTCTTGTTTGCATGGAATGATTGTTGAGTTTAATCTCTCCGTCAATTACAAACAGGTATGATTTGCGTCCCTCACCTAACTTGTGCTCTACCTGACTCCCAGGAGTTAAGGTTGAAAGGTAAAAGCTAGCATCCTGATGAATGTGTAATGCATTTGTGTTTCTAGTATTTTCAGATACAATTACTGGTACCAGCTTGTTTGTTCTTTCTTCTTTTGAAAACTTTTTCTGCTCCCATGATGGTGCTAGGCCTTTTTTATTTGCAAAAACCCACATTTGCAATAGTCTTAGTGGCTTTTCCTTGGAATGGTTAAATTCTGAATGCATTATTCCAGAGCCAGCTGACATTCTTTGAACCTCTCCAGAATATATCACTCCGTGGTTTCCCTGGTTGTCTTTGTGCTCTAGCTCACCTTCTATGACATAGGTTATGATCTCCATATCCCTGTGTAAATGAAAGTCAAATCCTGTTTCTGGTTGTACGATATCGTCGTTGAAAACACGCAAAGGTCCAAAGTTCATCTTGTTCGGGTTTTGATAATCTGCAAACGAGAAATGGTGATATGTGCTAAGCCAACCCATGTCATTGTTATAGTGTTCACTGGCCTTGATTATTTTTATCCCAGAGTTTTTCTCCAAATTTGATTTTGTATTAACTATCATTTGTATAGTTACTATAGTATAGCGATTATATAAACAGGCAAGTGAGGTAATAGGAATCAGGTTAACATGTGGTAATCTAAATTGATCAAATCTAGGTTTTGTTCGCTAGTTTAATACCCTCTTTAAAAGTGATAAAACTTGTTTGCGGGGCTAATGGGAATATACCCTATAACGTGACTATTTTGGACCACCTTTGTATCTAACAAATAGATTCTTTGATTGTTGATTCAATGTAGTAAAAGCATCGCAAATGAAACTGATCTAGTGTTCTTTTACTGCATTTTATACAGATTTTCTGTATTATTCTTTTACATTCTGAACATTGTGCATATCGTATTAGATTGCCACCACAATTTCTACAATTTTCATCGGGCATTTCATCAATCACAATTTATGAATACTAGATTCTTAGTCTTTAACAGAATGCAAATAGATTCGATAGTTCTCTGAACTGATCTAATCCCTATTTAGTAACCGATCCATTATGTGGGAACATGTTTTGTTTGTAATAAAATAAAAAAGAGTGTTGCGGCTATTGCGTATACGCAAATAGTTGTTCGCCTTGGAACTTTATTTTAGCTAGTCCTTGTTTGTCTACTTCTTGCACTGCATCAGGTAGTGGAACATATGTCAATTTTGAAGCATATTTTTGACCGTCAGTTATCATCCAGTAAATCAAGTGGATTTCTGCTTTTGCCTTGTCTCTGTCCATATTCTTTAGCTTGTCTAGATCTTTATACACTAGCAAATAGCTGAAAGTCGAAATTGGATACGCGTTTTTTCCTGGAGCATTAACTATGGATACATTACTCCAATCTGCATCAGTGGCCGGTAATTTACTTGACAAAGCATTTGCAGCAACTTTTGTAGAGTTTAGTGTAGGTTCTACAAATGCAGTTCTATCAGCATTTTGGATGAAAGCATACGGCATTTTATTTTGTATCGCATATGCCAGTTCTACATAACCCATAGACCATGGAACTTTATTTACTGTAGCTGCAACTCCTGCGTTTCCTGAAGCTCCTACGCCAGCTGGCCATGGTACTGACTTGCCCTTGCCAACAGATCCTGCCCAATTGTGGTTAGCGCCAGATAAATAATCCGTGAATGTGTAAGTTGTACCAGATCCATCCGAACGATGAACTAAGACAATCTTATTTTTTGAAAACTTTACACCTGGATTTAGCTTTTGGATTGCTGGATCATTCCATGTAGATATTTTGCCCATGTAGATGTCAGATATTACTTTGGCAGTTAGCTTCAGTCCACTATTTGGAAATTCTGGCAACTTGTATACAACTACAACCGCTCCTAGTGTTTCAGGAATTGTTAATGTGCCAGGTGCATTTTTGGATTCATCTTTTGTCAATGGAGCATCAGTTGCACCAAAATCAACTGTCTTTTTAGTGAAGAGGTTTATTCCTGCTCCGCTACCAATTGATTGATAATTCAATGAGACGCTTGGATAGATCTTATTGTATTCTACTCTCCACTTGTCTACAATTGGGAATGCAAAAGATGAACCTGCTCCAGTAAACTGGAATGTTTTTCCATCTGCTGGCACATCTGGTACAGTAGCTGCATGTGCGTTAAGTGATGTTGTTGGTATTATTAGGATCAGTATTAGTGCTAAACCTAAAAGTGATTTTTTTGTCATTGAATCCATGAATTGAATTTTTTTATTTACAAGTGTCTAGTATAGATCATGTAACTAGCTGTAAGATACTTTTGCTATATAGTTAAGACGATAATAATCATAAATAAAAAACCATTTGATAATCTAAATAAAAAAAGAAAAAAAATTGAATGTTCTAGTATTTTGGCATGAATCGTAGCCCAGTCTTTGCAGAAACAGCAATTATGGATATAATTGCAATCGCAAGTACTATCATTGCTATTTGGCCAAACTCTGGGACAGGAGCACCATTGTATTGTATTTGTGAAAGTCCCTGTTCATCCGATTTTACCACAGCATCAGGTAATGGAACATAAAGCAATGATGTAGAATACTGTTGTCCATCATGAATTACCCAATTGAGAAAATCAACTATTGCTTTTGCTTTCTCCAGAGTCATTCCATTTACCTGTCCTAAATTCTTGTACACCAGAAGATAGGTAAATGATGCAATAGGATAGGAATCTTTTCCAGGTTCATTAACTATGGATACTTTGCTCCAGTCACCATCAGCAGAAGGTAGATTTCCTGCTGCAGCTGCATCAGCTGCTATAGTTTCAAGAGTTGGCTCTACAAAGTTATTTCCATCAGCATTCTGGATAAAGGCGTATGTCATGTTATTTTGCATGACGTATGCCAGCTCTACATATCCAATACTATAGGGCGTATTCTTTATCACTCCAGCAACCCCTGCATTTCCTTGAGCTCCAATTCCAACTGGCCAAGGCACAGATTTGCTCTGTCCAATACTTGTTTGCCAATCAGGACTAACTTTTGAAAGATAGCTAGTAAACACAAAAGTGGTACCTGAACCATCAGAACGATGTGCTACAGCGATTTGCTGATCCGGCAAAGTAAGAGTTGGGTTGATATCTGCTATCATTTTATCATTCCATTTAGTTATTTTACCGCTGAAAATATTCGCGATAATAAGGCCTGTCAATTTCAGACCTTTGTCAACTCCAGGAATGTTGTATGTAACAGTAACTGCACCGATTGTTTCCGGAATGTGTAATGTTCCAGGTGCTTGGGAAGCTTCTCCAGGTTGCAATGGTGCATCAGATCCAGCAAAATCAACTGCTTTGGTAGTATGCAGTTTAATTCCTGCTCCACTACCAATTGATTGATAATTTAATTGAATATCTGGATGAATCTTGTTGTATTCAACTCTCCATTTATCAATTAAAGGAAATGGGAATGTCGCACCTGCAGCATTGAGGCTTATCGTAGATTCAGCTATCGCGCTAAGAGATGTTGTTGGTATTATTAGGACAAGCATTAGTGCTAAACCTAAAAGTAATTTTTTCGTCATTGAGTTTATGGCATTTAGTTTGTTATTTACATATGGCTAGTATAGATTACGTAAACAACCATAAGTTATGTTTACTATATAGATTAAATTAAAATGTAATTAATTTTTAATTTGTTCTGATATTTTTTAACGAATA
>DASSAF010000059.1:0-8719 GCA_035685565.1 Nitrosopumilaceae archaeon
GGATATCATTACAAGGCGTCTTCCGCATTTGATGAGGCAAAAAACAGCCAATCTCACATTATTCTATGTGGCCACCAGCACGAAGAGACAGCTCTAGTCCAAGATGGAGAAATTCACGATATCTATTCCTCCCTCAAAGTAACGCAAGAAAAAACTGCAAACCACATCCTAGAAAAAAGAGAGATCGAAATTAATCCGTCACACAATTATATCATAAGACTAGGCCTTGGTGGTCCAGCTGGAAAATACGGCGGAGGATATGCAGACCCACATTTTGGTATAGTACAATATGACCCAAAAAAAGTAATACTATTTACGGTAAAACCTTAAGAGACAAAATCATGAGTGCAACAGAATCACTGCGCAACGATCACAAGCAAATCAGACGGCTAGAAAAAATTATCATACAATGTTATACCAAGCTTTATGCAGGATACGATATTCCATTTTCTGACATAGAACAAATGACAATTATAATGTCAGAGTTTCTAGATGCAATCCACTATTCCAGAGAAGAAGATGCATACTTTGCATGTGTTGCAAGCTATGACACTTTACGAGAAGAGATTAGGGGATTCATGATAGAGCACGAGTTTGCAAGAAGAATTGCAAAAAGCATCTTGACACATCTGCAAAGCTGGAAAAAAGGAAATGACGAAAGGGAACCAGTAGCAAGATTTCTTGAAACTTATGCAGTTTACCTAAACGATCACATCACAAAAGAAGACCATTTCTTTGATGTTGCAGAAAAAGAAATCCTATCCCAAGAAGAAGAAAAATTAATGTACGAGGAATTTCGTGCAGTCACTGCCATTACCACAAAACTAGATGAGATGTTAGAACTGATTTCTGGATTGGAACAAAGGCCTTGGATGAAGTAATTATTCTTCAAAGACGGATTTTACTTTGGGATAAACAGAAGAATCTGTTTCCTTTTTGGCTTGATAACTAATCTTCATAATCATACTAGGAATGCAGAATTATTATATATCATCACCATAGTATGCAGACTGTACATACCATTATGACTAACATAGCAAACTTACGAGTCCACATTGCACCAGTAGGATTTGAGGTAGATAGAGTGGTCATACCTGCAAAAAATATGCGAGCTGACAAGGTCTGGCTACTAATTCACAATAATCCATCTGAAGATAAAGGCAGACCATATACTGAAAAAATTCAGAATGAATTTAAAAAAATGAACATCAAAGTGGAACTATCCAAAGTTGACAGACTAGATCTGTTTCAAATAATCAAAGCCGTAAAGGAAATAGTTGAAAAAGAAAGGGACAACGATATTTACATTAATGTCGCTTCTGGTTCCAAGATACATGCCATAGCTTGTATGATGGCAAGTATGATCTTCAACGACAAACAAAACATCAAGCCCTTCTATGCAGAAGCTGAGCGTTATGCTGCATTTGAAGGCAAACAGCAGTCTTTTGGAGTAAAAAGAATGATGCCACTACCTACATATCAAATTCATATCCCAAAACCAGTTCTGGTACGGGCTCTGAAAATAATCAAAGAAAACGGAGGAAAAATAACCAAAAAAGAAATGGCAAAGCTTGCCTATGAAAACAAGCTAATTGTGGTAAATGCAAGAGAAGAAAATTTTCAACAAGCCAGATTTGCCAGCCTTGACAAAAACATCATCCAGCCATTGCTCCAAGAATGGAAGTTTATTGAAATTGAACAAATTGGAAGAAACCGCTGGATAAAAATAACACCAGAAGGTCTTGGTGCAGAGGAATTTCTTACGTAGTAAGCTCTGGTTTTACTGTCCACGCTATTGCCATGCCAATAAATGGAATGGAAACAATGGCTGCAATTTCTACATAGGCTCTATACTGCTCGCTGTGTGCAGGATCAGGATGTGTTAGAAGAATGGGCACTGGAAGCGCACATGCAAACCAGACAATAGATAACATGATTATAATTTTCAGTGATCTCTTCTTCCTTGGCGTCACGGTATGATTTTGGTATTGGTTCTATTAATTTGATTAGTATGATTATCTTGCAGCCATACCGCCATCTAGAGGCAAGACAGCTTCTGTAGCCCATGAGGAGTCGTCTGAGGCAAAGTACAAAATGGCCTTTGCTACATCTTCTGGTACTCCTATTCTACCTATGGGATGTTCTGATATTGCCATGTCTCTATCTGATTCTGTACTAAGATAGGGGCTTGTCATATCTGTCTCAACCATTCCAGGGCAAACACAATTTACTCGAATTTTCCATTTTGCATATTCTATTGCCCACGCCTTTGTAAGCAACACCAGTGCACCCTTTGATGCAGTATATGCATCTGCTTCAAAATTTTCAAATGCCTTCAGACCAGCATTAGATGAAACATTGATGATGCATCCGCCATTTTTTTCCATGTGTGGTATTACAGATTTGGTAAAGCGAAACTGCCCGGTTAGATTTACATCAATTACTTCATTCCATGCTTTTTCTGAAATTTTGTGCAATGGTTTTACTTCAGGAAAAATTCCTGCATTATTTACCAAAATATCTATCTTGCCAAATTTTTCTACTGTCTTTTTTACAACATTTTGTACGTCTAATTCATTTCTGATATCACCAGAAACGGAAAAAACATTGCCAATTTCTTTTACAGCATCTTGTAATTTTTTTGGATCCTTTGATGTTATGATTACATTTGCACCTTCTTCTACGAAAAGTTTAGCTGTTGCTTTTCCAATTCCCCGGCTACCGCCTGTTATGATGGCAACCTTTCCTGTTAGTTTCATAAAATGAAATATGACAAGCGGCTTTTTAATTTTAGAGCTTTATTCCAAAAGTAATGTGACGATTCAATACAAAGTTCACACCAGATGCTATTATTATAGAAACCAAGGCCGCCAAAAGATAGTACATGGCAAGCTTGTCCACAAATATGTAGTTAAAGCCAAGTTGAATTAACATACCGACAAGACTTATTCCAATAAACTTGCCGTACATGAAAACAGTTCTTTGCTTTATCATTGAATCCTTGAAAGTCCAAGTCTTATTTAGTATGAAATTTGTTGTCATGGAAACATAGATTGCAATTGCCGATGAGAGCAGGTACCACAATCCCATGTATTCTTTTAGCGCATAAAGGAGACCAAGATTAACCAATACACCACTTGCGCCAACTAAATAATACTGAAAAGCATGTTTTGCAAAAAGGGAGAATCTTTCTGATCTTTTCTGTTCCCCTACTGCCATGGCTCTAACAAGATTTAGTGACTTAATAAATCCTAAAACTCTATAATATCAGATCTATGAATGAGACAAATCATCAGCATCACACCAAAACCAAAACTAATTTTTGATCTAAAAAAATGATTTTTATTTGTTCTACATTCCATAAAGTCCAGATCATAATTATATAATTTTGTTAAATTCACAACAAATTGTAAAAAAATTCTCACAAAGTGATAAATAGTTCAAAGACATATAATAAAAGATGCAGAAAGATGCCAAATCTACTGCTTGAATTGCGTGGTCCCGCAGATTTGGTGTTGTAATCCCCGCTATCGGTCGGATTCATAAGAGGTAATCTCTGCTATTCTGACGGGGGGCCACGCCAATTATTTCTTAATCAAATCAACTGATACACTACCAAATATGTTACCATGCGGATTAATTTTGATCTGAATTTCTTGGTCCTGCGGAATCTCGATAACTTTGCTACCAAGATAATTCCAGGTGTAGTAACTTGAGATTCCAGTATTGTGTAAAGCTCCTTGAAGAATAAAATCCTCATTGTAAGAAAAATTTCCTTTTAGTGAAATTGAAAGATTTTGTGGGCTGTCACCGTTTGGTACAAAACTAAATTGATATGTTCCTTTTTGAATTTTGAAATTATCTGTAAAGGTTCCATTTTTGTAAAGTTTGGGATCTGCTAGTGTTACATGGTATGCTGTACTAGTTTGATTTTTAGGCTGTAATGAAATTGCAATTACTATGGCAATAATTATCACAGCTAAAATATAGACAACTTTTTTCATTAAGATATAATTGATTTTTGAGTATGTTAAAAAATTATAGTTTAAGGGATTCTTTGAGCCCTTTGTACCTGTTTCTTATGGTTACTTCAGTTACTCCAGCTGCTTGTGCAACATCTTTCTGAGTTTTGTTCTCGCCGTTCATCACACAAGATAGATACAATGCAGCTGCCGCAAGTCCCATTGGATCTTTGCCAGCTGAGATTTCAATTTCTGCAGCATCTTTTAGTATCAACAATGCTTTTCGTTTTGTCTTTTCACTCAAACCTGCTTTGCTTGCAATTCTTGCTACACATTTTATAGGATCTACTACTGGCATCTTTAGATCAAGTTCTCTTAAGAGTAATCGGTAGCATCTTGCCACATCCTTTCTTTTTATGTTAATTCCATTTGCAACATCGGTTAGAGTTCGTGGAGTTTCAGTATCTCTGCATGCAGCATAAAGTGCAGCTGCAACTAGTCCTGGAATTGATCTACCTCTGACAAGGCCTTTGTCCAATGCCTTTCTGTAAATATATGCTGTTTTTTCTATGACAGCATCCGAAAGTGCAAGCTTGTCTTTTAGCCTGTCAAGCTCACTGAACGCCTGTCTAAAATTTCTATCAACTGGTTCGTGAACTTGGCTTCTACTGTCCCAAGTTCTGAGTCTTTCTATCGTGCTTTTCATAGATGCCGATAGAGGCTTTCCAGAGGCATCCTTGTCTGCAGGACCAATAATTGTTGCTAGTCCCATATCGTGCATTGCAAGTGATGTTGGAGTTCCAGTTCTACTTCGATCCTCATGTTCTTCTTTGGAAAAAGATCTCCATTCAGGACCTGACTCTTCCACTCTTTCAGTTAAAACAAAACCGCAACCACCGCAAAACATTTCTCCGGTAGTACTATCAGTAACCATTGGACCTTTTCCACAACGGGGACAGCGTCCACCTCCACTGAAAGATTCACGCGTCATATAATATCTAATAAAAGTTTCGGTCAAACGACAATAAAAAGGTTTAACTATTACCACAGATTGAAATTATTATTATAATAATATAGTTAATATAATAAAATAAGAAATTTCTAATTAAAAATATATAAAATTTATAAAAATAACTATTCTTTTTAATGACAGGTTAATCATTTTTTAAGAAATTTGACGGACTGTCTCATCTATTGGTTTCCTGATTATTGCTTTGAAAATGTCTCAAAAATTAACTTTATTCTCTCACAATGAGACAATTCAGATTTAAAAATTTTAAAAATTATTTTTTGTCTCTTTATTTGTTTTTGAAAATAATTTTTGATTTGAAAAACTATTTTTGATGCCAAAAACTCCCAAATGCAAATATTTAAATACAAATTTTTTGTTTGAACGACATTAAATAAAATGGAAAAATGTCCACTTTGCTGTGAATCACAGCAATCACAAACTGCACTGGCGATTCACATAAAGAAAATCCATCCGCAGAGAAACGTTGCGATGCAAATAGCGCAATAATTCTTTGCTTCTAGGATAGGTTCGTAGGATGTATCCAATTTAGGTTATCCACGAATTTTCATATTTTTGTTATAAAATCATGAAAAAACATTGTTTTTGCATATGTTGATACATGCGGCAAGGCACAGTTTTGTTAGCTAAATTTAGCATACTGTGAACCTCATTTCACACCTTTAATTAATAACAAATTTTCTTAGTCGTTACCATGACAACTTTCGCAAACAACTGGCAAAGACCACAGACACCAAGCATTGGTGAAAGATTCAATGATGCTATAAAACCAAAAGGTGCACTAAAGCCAAGAATGGAGACTGCGATAAAAAGACTTCAAACTCAAATTTCAAAATTAGATGGAATGATTACAAAACTAAAACAAAGAGATGAAAAACTTTTCAAAAGAATTGTAGTTGCAACACAACAACATGATCTTACCGCTAGCAAAGTTTTATCAAAAGAACTAGCAGAAGTACGCAAGGTAACCAAGCTCTTAGGAAATGCAAGAATGGCACTTGAACAAATTGAGCTCAGACTCAGCACATTCCATGATCTTGGAGACACTGTTGTTACTATCATGCCTACAATAGGTTTGATGAAGAACCTCAGATCATCACTAATCAAATTCATGCCCGAAGCAGATCGTGAGCTAGGCGGAATGACTGAAATGCTCAACGGTTTGATGACAGATACATTCCACGGTGGCGACTTTGGAATCGATTCAGAAGCAACAACCGAGGAATCAGAAAAGATACTCCAAGAGGCAGCAGCAGTTGCAGAGGCGGCAGTAAACGACAAACTACCATCCATGCCTGCTGGCCAAGGCCAATCTTCTGCTCGCTACATCTAGTCAGTTTTATCTGATAGCCTATAGCGAAGATATATTCTAAACAAAACAAAAGAGGCAACTAAGATTCCAGAGGCAACAGCATATGCGATTGTATATCCAAACGAATTTGCAAGCTGGCCAGTACATAATGCACCGATAAAAAGACCAACTGTTGTAATTGAGCTGTTCACTCCAAGATATTTTCCTTCAAAACCCTGTGGAATACTTTTGAAAAAAATAATTGAAGTTGCGGTACTAAAAATTGAAAAAGCAATAACCATTAAAGAAGCTGAAATAATTGCAACTGCAAAAGACCCCTGGCCTATTGTTATTGGAATAAACAATCCCGCTATTACTACAGCAGCTATTCTTGGTACGTATGATAACGATATGGAGCGTTCCTCTCCCATTTTTGATATAAATCGTGGGGCCAAAAAGAAAACTGAGATCATTGCTGCAGTTTGAATCATGTAAATTAAAAAAACATCAGAGTTTGAAAATCCATATTTTTTTAGAAATGGTGTAAAAGCAGTAAAATAGATATTACTACCAAGATAAAATAAAAAATTGGTAATATAGAAAACACCTATTTCGTCAGTTACTCTTCCCTTGAAAATTGTAATTATGTGCTTATAATCATACAACTCTGGAATTCTTGGGAAGTCAAAATGGAAATATGAAAATACATACCGTAAACCATAGATTGAATGCGCTATGCTACTTCTTTCTAAATGGAATTGAGATTCTTTGATTGTCATACTAAGACCCATTGTCGCTATACACGATGCCGCACATATCAAAAAATATGGTTTTAAATCAAAATACACACTTCCGATAGCACCAATTATCATAGCGCCAAACATACCAAAAGTTCCAATTATTGAAGTTCTTGCAAATAACCATCTCCATTGATTTTTATGAATGGATTCCATTACAAGTAATTGTGTCACAGGATTTTTGCCTACTATAAAGAAACCAAGTAGAGGAGAAATTACATAAAGAACGTTAATACTGTTTGTAAAATACATCATAAGACTACAAAGCATTACAACAAAAAAAGATACTAAAAGAACGATTCGCCGTACATGAAATCTATCTATTACTTTTCCCCAAAATATAGAACCAAAAGCAGAGGCTCCGTTTTGAATAGCAACAATAATTGCAATTTCACCAATATTTCCTCCAAGAAAAATCACATACAATGGAATAACGGTACTTAGACCTTGGGTGGCAATGTTTGAAGGAAAAAGATACCATAACCATTTGCTGTTCTTTGTACTAGACATTGATTTTGATACTCACAATAGTCCTATTATTGTATAATACATTCTAATGATTTCCATAAATTTGTCGATTTTAATTAAAGCAAAGTTGATGGGGAAAAATTTAATCATGCATAAGCGTGTATTGCACACGCCAAGCGCAGGTAGAATCCTTTGTGGGGATCCATAAAGCCTGTCGATGACCTTTGTCATCGGTTCTTGGGAGTCTTTCATCCCATAGACTGACTTAGTCCTTTTATGCGGAAGGGTTTTTCCTTGACCGCGTCGCCTGTTTTCTGCATGACGCCTATCTTGGAAGGATGTTCCTTTGATAGGGACATACTATACGTGATTAAATTATTTAAGGTTTTATGTGAATTTGAGCTTAAAACTTCAAGATTTCTTTAAAGTGTGTAGTTACTATATCATTATACAATTTTTCTTGAAAATTATTCAATGAATACTTTTATGATAGACTTGCATAAAAGCGGCATGACAAAAGTAATGGATCTTTATCATATGATATACGAATCAAACTTGGAGAGCAAGCTTGAACAGATCTTAGTTGGGTTGACAAAAGATAATCAATCACCAGAAATTGAAGAAGCAATACGCAAGTTTCTGCTGTTTGTCCAACACGCATCTGAGAATTTTTGGGAAACATTTCACAATGCCAAGACATACCAAGAAAGGCTAGAATGTTATTATCAATTCTCAAAAAATCAATGTCTTGCCACTGAGGTCTTGATAGGAGATTTGGACTCTGTTTCTTCTGAACTTGATATTAAGGAAAACCTAAGTTCAATGCTAAAAGAAGGTTTTACTTTCTAGATTAGAGTGAAGATTCAAATTTTGGACGTGATTCCTTAAATTTCTCTATCTTATTACCTTCTTCATTTACTATGCTATCTATAGACATGAGTTTTTCCCGTAGATTATTAATCATAGTGCCCACATCATCTGCTTCTTTTTCTACATCTGTTCTTTTTTGTTGCAGTACTTTGATCCCATGCCTTTCCTCATCAATATACTGACCTACCTTGAGTAACTTCTCTTTCAGATTTTTAATATCAACAGATTCGTCTTCAATACTTTTCTCAAGTTTCGTACGCTTGTCTTTGAGATTCTTAATTAATAGCCCAACGTAATCTAT
>DASSAF010000060.1:0-4086 GCA_035685565.1 Nitrosopumilaceae archaeon
ACTTTAACACGATTTTATTCTGACCAATTTGTTAAAGACTTGAAGTTGTTAAACATAGTTACCATAACGAGACTTGCACATGTTTCAGATTATGTGGAAAACATCACCAAGCATATTTCATTTTTTATGAACAATAAGAACGCGTATTCTGCAAATGGAAATATCTATTTTGACACAAAAACCGTAACCGATTATGGAGTGATTTCCAAACAATCGCGGCAACAACTAAACATGCACAGAATGGATATTGGACCAAATAAAAAAAACCAGGAAGATATACTACTTTGGAACTGCTCAGAAGATTTTGGATTCTCATGGGCAGGGGATTTTGGAGATGGAGTCCCATGGTGGCACATACAAGACACTACTGTTGCCTTTGAAAATTTTGGCACTCATTATGATATACATGGAGGTGCCAATGAACTTGCATATCCTCACCATGAGGCACATTTTGCACAATACAAAGCACTAACTGGTCTTGAAAATCCAGTAAAACTCTGGATGCATGTAGGCCTTGTATTATCCAGTGGGGAAAAGATGTCAAAATCACTTGGAAATATGGTCCTTTCACGAGAACTAGTTGAGAAATATGGCCAGAATCTATTACGTATTTACATTTTTTCTACACATTATAGAGACGAAATCAATTACAATGAAAACGATCTATTCAATAAAAAACCACTACTTGAAAAAATTTACAACACCAGAAATAAAACTTCTGACAGCACGTCACAAGTTATCTCTGATTTAATAAATGAGTTTTTTGTTTCTTTTGAAGATGATTTTAATTCTCCAAACGCACTAGATATAGTAGATAAAATTTGTACACTAGTTTTGAAAGGCGAAAACATAAATCTACAAGATTTTGAAAAAATCACAAGCGTACTAGGCTTGTCTGTATGATTGATAAAATAGAATCAAATGATCTTGGATTCACAGCAATATGGAGCAAAACAACCCCATTAGAATGTGGTACTTTGTTTATGAACACAAATCTTCCAGATGATCTGTTTTTTGACAAGCTTGCAAACATAACATGTCTGAGTGAAAAGATGATTGATGAATCAATAAATATTTTTCAGAAAAACAACATGCGTCCTTTTGTTTACGTGTCAAATGATCAAAATCTTGAAGAATTTCTCCTAAAAAAGAATTTTAAATTTTATGACACACAATATGTTTTAAAAAAACATGACATTTCAGAGAGCCAAAGTTCTCAGGTATACCACATAGAAAAAAAAGACTCACTTCTATGGGCAGAGATTTTTTGTAAATCATATGATTGTTATGAATGGATTGACGAAGTAAACCACATAGTAAAAGGCTCTTTCACACAAGTAGAATATCTGATGGATGCAAAACATAATGCATCATGTGTAGCATTATATGAAAAAAACTCTATCTTGGGATTGTATTGTCTGGGGACTCTGCCTGAAAAAAGGAAAAAAGGACTTGCTAAATTATTAATTAATCACGCATTAAATAAAGTAAAAATAAAAAACTTGGATTTTCTTATGCTTGAAACATATCAAAGAGATGGACTTTTAGGTTTTTATTCAAAATTAGGTTTTGAGAAAGTATACGAAAAAAAAATTTACACTATTTGAGCTTTGAAAGTAATGCCGAATAAAGAAATGGCAATATGGTTGTAGCTTCTGCATGAATTGTAGTCTGCATTGCTTTTTGTGTGACTTTGCCCCATGAGATTGCTTCTCTTACCAGTGCCCCGCTTGAGCTCCCGTCAAATTCCTGTGCAGTAGTAAGATAGACTGCATAATCTAGACCGTCTCTGTATTGGTTCCACCACAAGGTATGATGTTTTGATATGCCGCCTCCAATCATAAATGCACCGGATTTTTCTGCCTTGAAAATTAATCCAGATAAAAGATCTCCGTCTGCAGCTACGTTTAGCTTAAAGTCACTGTGTTTTTGAGTAAAAAGCCAAATTTGACTGCCTACCGCACCATCAATTATTCCAGGAACTACTACCGGTATGTTGTTTTTGTATGCCCAATAAAGAAAAGAGCCCTCTCCAAGGTTTTCTCCTATCATTTTTGTTATATCAGCTGTGGACATTTCCTTCTTGCCATCTTTGTAGGCTTTTTCTAAAAACACCTGCATCTTTTCCTCAATTATTGGACCATAGCTTTCCATTGGAACAAGCACATTTCCTAACCTGTGAATGTGTTGATCTGCAAGTTCGTTATCGTCAAGTGTAAATGAACCTTCTAGATAATTTGAAAAATATCTGGCAATGTCATGATCTAAAGCACCGCATGTAGTAACCACCACGTCAAACATTTTGTTTTTTAACATATCTGTAATTATTCCACGAAGACCAGTCGATGTTATAGCTGCAACAAAAGAGAGAAACTTTAAACATTTTTTATCTGAAATCATGGCATACAAAATATCCAGCCCCTCAACTAAATTTCTTGATTCAAATCCTCCTGACTTTGACATTTCATCAAAAATATTTTGTATAGTGTCACCTTTTTTTATTGAAATATCCTTGACTGGTCTACCTGGTTTTATCACAAATGTCGGATCAGAATTGGGTTATAAAATCTTCTGCACGTAAACAATTCCCTAATAAACACAAGTAATTAATATGATAGAATAATTTGCGTAGATACGAGACAATTTGGGAAAAAAGATTCGTATCGCAGTTGCGGGTGTTGGAAACTGTGCCTCTGCATTAATACAAGGCGCTCATTATTATTCTAAAAATCCCCAAGATACCATAGGTCTTACCGCATATAATATTGCAGGCTATGAGCCTGGTGACGTTGAAGTTGTTGCAGCGTTTGATGTTGCTGACACCAAAGTTGGTAAAGATGTCTCCGAGGCCATTTATGCAAGACCAAACAACACCATTACAGTAGCTGATGTTCCTAGAATGGATATTCCAGTACAGAAAGGTCCTACAATGGATGGGATTGGTAGACACCTAAGTCAGATTGTGACAGTCTCAAAAGAGCCCGATGTTGATGTCAAAAAAGTCTTACGCGATACTGGGGCTGAAATGCTTGTCAACTATTTGCCTGTGGGAAGTACACAAGCAGTAAGATATTATGCTACTCAGGCTCTTGAATCTGGAATTGGTTTTCTAAATGCAATTCCTGTGTTTATTGCATCTGAACCAAAATGGCAACAAGCGTTTGCAGAAAAAAAACTGCCTTTGGCAGGTGACGACGTTATGAGTCAACTTGGTGCTACCGTAGTTCATAAGACACTGGTAAAACTTTTCGTAGATAGAGGTGTACTAATTGATGGAACGTATCAGCTTAACATTGGAGGCGACATGGACTTTTACAATATGCTTGATGAAGAAAGACTTGAGGACAAGAGGATAAGCAAAACAAGTGCCGTAAAAGCAATGGCTGATTACGATATTCCGATGCGAATAGGCCCTAGTGACTATGTTGATTTTATTGATAATGAAAAAATTTGTTACATAAATATAGAAGGCAAGTATTTTGGAAAAATTCCAATCAAACTTGATTTGAAACTCAAAGTCATTGATGCATACAACAGTGCTGGTATAATGATTGATGCAATTAGGGGACTAAAAATTGCCCTTGATCGAAAGCTTACAGGCCCAATGACTAGCATCTCATCGTATTGCTTCAAACACCCTCCAATACAGATGCCATATACAGAGGCAAAAACCGCATTTAGGGAGTTTGTTGAAGGAAAACGAGACAGGTAACTAAGAAAATCCTTTCATTAAAAACAAAATTTTTACTACATAAATCAAATTTTTTTATGTGATAATAGTTGTTAGCATAGTCAAGGAAACTTGTCAATATTCTGTTATTTCACATATCTGAGCACCGAGGACATTGGTACATATTCGTAAGCTAGAGATCTTTGGATTCAAATCATTTGGTTATAAAAATACCCTCATTAACCTGGAACCTGGTCTTGTGGCAATCTCTGGGGCTAACGGTTCTGGCAAGAGCAACATACTGGATGCCATATCGTTTGCACTAGGTGAGAATGCTCCAAAGGTTATGAGAGTTGACAAATTGCGCTCGTTACTTCATGATGTTGATGGAAGTCGTCATGGTGCAAAAATAGCAC
>DASSAF010000061.1:0-10244 GCA_035685565.1 Nitrosopumilaceae archaeon
TTCTAATTGGTAAGATGTTGCATTAAGAGTAGCCAAAGCATCTTGTACCTCTTTTTTTATTTGTTCTAACTCGTTTTGTGATACTTCCTTTTGTACTTGATCTAGTGATTTAATTTGAATTTCATCTTCTGATTTAATCTCTTCATGTTTTTTTGGACGTCCAAACAGACCCATTAATGTCGCCTCTTTGCTTCTAGGAATAACATTACTTTCAACTTATTCCTTAAACCGATTTTATCTGCTTATAT
The DNA here is from genome assembly GCA_035685565.1 of Nitrosopumilaceae archaeon. Classification (GTDB taxonomy): domain Archaea; phylum Thermoproteota; class Nitrososphaeria; order Nitrososphaerales; family Nitrosopumilaceae; genus TA-20. The sequence goes on from DASSAF010000061.1 coordinate 249, forward strand.
CAATTCTCTTGTGTTTGATACCGGTTTACGAATTTTTCTTTTTTTTCAAAAATGTAAGGTAAAAACCAATCCCGCCCAAGGCAAATCCTGCTATTATTGCTCCTATGCCTTCGACTAGATTTTGTTTAAAATATGAGGGAGCGAAAATAAAGATCAAAATTCCGCCAACAATTAGTGCCATACCTCCGCTTTTTGGTCTGTTGTGTTCATTGTGTGCCATTATAGATACTCCAATAGAGTCTGTGCAACTTTCTTTCTACCAATGTCCATGATAAGCGGACCTATCTTTGGCCCGCGTTCAGACGCCAAGATTATCTGGTATAACGTTTTGAAAAAGTCCTTTGGCTGAACGCCGTTGTTTTTGGCAATCTGATAAATGGAGTTTTGTAAATCTTCTGACCCAATATCAGACAAAAGTATTACTGTCAACTCTTTTAATGATTTTTTTGTAATTTCATCCATTTGTACTTCAACTTTTGTAGGTTTATCAAAATCATCGGCATATGTTCCTGCTAAATTAATAAGATTGTCAATTTCTGGATTTGATTCTTTTATTGTCCCATATTCTATTAATTTTTTAATCACAAGTTGATTTCTATTTTCTCTAAATATTTTACAAAGCTGGGTTAGTAATCTATAATTAATATATGGTGTGGGATTTTTTGGAACATTTAAGAGATTTACATATTCGTAGAGACCTTTTGTCCTGATCACTTTGGTTTCATTATCTAGTTTTATCTTTCCAAAGTAGATGTTTTCAAGTTCATTATATTCGTCCATTAGAGATGGAATGTCTTCAAATCCTACTTCTCTGGTGCCTGTAATTCTTTTGTATAATAAAAGCAAGATGGATTTTGCTGACCCGTATTTTAGCCATGCTTGAGATGTCACTACATTGCCAAGAGATTTAGAAATTTTCTTGCCACCCTTGTCTAAAAACATCTCATATTTTACATGATGAGGATGAGGAAATTGCAGTATTTCATCTGACACCCAGTCATTTACCTTGACAGAATCCATGATGTCCTTTCCATATGCCTCAAATCTGACATCAAATGCTTGCCATCTTGCGGCAAACTCGACCTTCCATGCAAGCTTGCCCAAATCTTTTGTAATGTCAGCTACTCCTTCATGGCCACAACCTGTTAAAACTTTAGAACCAATTGTAGTGTCGCCACATCTGTACTTTATCTTTTTTTCATCTTCCAAGTAATCATATGCTACTGCTGTGTATAGCCGCCCACAGTTTGAGCAAATTGGAAAATAAGGAAGTGATTCTTGATATTTTTCCTGTCCTACAAGTTCGGCAATCTTTATACCAATTTTTTTGTTATTTACCAATATGGTGTGAATTTGATCTTTTAGTAGACCATTTTTATAAGTGTCAACTCCTCTTTGAAATTTGTATTTTATTCCAAGATTGTCCAAACCGTCAAGCAAGAGGCTGCTCATATGTGCACCGTAAGAATCGTGGCAATCAAATGGATCTGGGATAAAAGAGACCGGCTTTGCAATGTAATCCTTTAACCATTCAGGAAATCCCTCTGGAATTTTTCTCAATCCGTCAAGATCATCTGAATATGCAATGAGCTCTGACTTGTATCCGAAATTTTCTAATGCAAGCTTTACACCATATGCTCGTACGGCATCACCAAGACTTCCTATGTGAGGAATACCAGATGCGCCAAGCCCACTCTCAACATTTATCAAATCTGTACTGCGCCCAAGCATTTTTTCCCTTTGTAATAGCTCATCTGCAAGCTTGTCTATCCAAGTTCCTCTGCCAATAATTTTTTGCTCTTCCATTATGCCAATTCCTTTGACATGTATGGGCCTAAAATTGAATATCCTAGTTTTCTATAATATTCTCTGGTGCCAACTGCACTAATTACGAGTAATCTTTTTGCATCAAATTTCTCTTTTGAGATTTTTTCAGCTTCTGTCATTAGGTTTTTACCTAATCCTAAATGTTGAACACTGCCCTTGTCTCTTTCGCCAAGCTTTAGCGATTTACCATAAACATGAATCTCTCTTACAATGCATGTCTTTTGTGTTACTTCATGTCTATGTGCCTCGTTACTTGGTTTTCTAAGTCTCAAAAATCCAAAGATTCTATCTTTAGAATCATCAAAGGACAAAAACACTTCATGACCTCCAGATGATTTGTATTCTTCACTGTTTAGTCTCATGTCGTTAAGATCGATGGACTCTTCTGAAAGTCCAGCTTCCCTGCATCTTATACACTTACATGAAATGTTTTGTTTTTTGAGATTTTGTTGTAATATCTGGCGTAGGTTACCAAGTTTTGGCCCTGCAATTATCTGATCTGATGATATTTCTCTTTGTACTCTCATTATCCTAACCCATCGCGGTATGATCTTTTTAATTTCTGTCAGCACTTTTATCATATCTTGATCTGAATATGGAACATATGTACCATCTTTGTAAGAATTGTAAAGACCAGTGTTTTCCAAAACGAGGGTCGGGTATATTTTTAACATATCTGGTCTAAAAGCAGGATCATCAAAGAGTTTTTTGAAATCATCAATGTCTTGCTGTGGAGTCATAGTAGGTAATCCCGGCATCATATGAGATACAATTTTGTATCCTGCGTCTTTTGCAATTTGAAATGATTTTACTACATCGTTTAGGTCATGACCTCTGTTTACGACTTTATAGACATTCTCATGCAGACTTTGCATTCCGATTTCTATTCTTGTTATTCCATAGTCAAGCATCCAATCAACATGTTCTTTTTTACAGTAATCTGGTTTAGTCTCTATTGTAAAACCAACATTTCTTATTTTTGCCAGCTCGTTGTTTTTCTTGGCAGATTCTAAATCCGGTGAATCAAATCCATTTAACGCATCAAAACATGATTTGATAAAATTAGTCTGATAATCTCTTGGCATAAATAGAAATGTTCCACCTACTATGACGATCTCAAGTTTTGAGCTATCGTGACCATAAGTTAACAAATGATCAAGCTTATCAATGATCTGTTTTTTTGGATCATAATTGTTTGCTATTGCATTTTGAGTTGAAGGCTCCCTTCCGGTGTAGCTGTTTGGTGTATTGTATTCTACTCCGCCAGGACAATAAGTGCATCTTCCATGTGGACAGGCATATGGTTTTGGCATTAGTGCAATTACTGCAACTCCTGAAGCTGTTTTTACTGGTTTTCGTATCAATGCCTTTTGCAGTTTTATAAAATCATTCCCTTCTACTTCTGCAAGTATTTCGTAGTTTCTTGGAATCCTTTCTAAAGAATATTTAATACATATTTTTTTGATTTCTCTTTTTACATCATTACTTGTTGGCTGAGGAATTACAAGAAGATTCTTTGAGATTTCTAAGCATGCTGTCTCAAAAACTATTTCTGTTTTTTGCATCCATTTTAAGAACAAAATTGGCTATTAAATCCTAATTGTTTGTGTCTTGAGTGTGTTTTATCCAAATCACATTGTTTGGTTTCTTCAAGCAATTCTAAGAGAATCTACAAAGACTCCCTTTTTTTCTACTATGCTACCAATCTGCCTACTTTTCAAACCATGTTTTTTGAAGATATCTTCTATTAATTCTCCTTCTTCCTCTGGTGCTATGAGACAAAATCCAATCCCCATGTTAAATGTCTTGTACATCTCTTCTTTTTCTACATCTTCGTTCTCAATTAACTGAAATATCTCTGGAGGCTCTGGCATGTTGTCTATCATGTATCCTGTTTTTTTCAACCTCAATAGTTTTGTAAAAGAACCCCCCGTTATGTGTGCAAGTCCATGTATGTCACATTTTTCTATGGATTCAAGAACAGGGTTAACATAGATTTCGGTTGGCTCTAGAAGTACATCTCCTAGTGTTCCTAATCCTTTTATTTTGTCCTTGAGAGAATATTTTGAAAGTAATACTTTTCTTGCAAGTGAATACCCATTAGAATGCAATCCGCTACTTTTGACTCCAATAATTATATCGCTTGGTGTTATCATGTCTCCCAAAATCACATCTTGTTTATCTAATATGCCAACAACCATTCCAGCTAGATCAAACATGAAATCTTTTCCTGTTATTACATCTGGCATTATCGCAGTTTCTCCGCCTACTATTGGAACTTGGGCTTTTTTTGCACCCTTTACTAAACCCTGAACAATTTTTTTAAAAATTTCATGCTCATTTCTGTTTGCTGCAATATAATCAACAAATGATATTGGAACAGCTCCAGTGCAGATGATGTCATTTACATTCATCGCAACGCAGTCGATTCCTATGGTATCATATTTTTTCATCATCTGAGATATTATGACTTTGGTGCCTACACCATCAGTATGAGTTGCTAAGAGTTTTCCTCCAGGAATCTCTACAATTCCGGCATAATGGCCAAATCCAGACAATGTCTTGACTCTCTTTTGTAATTTATGGGTAGACGCAATCAATCTACCAATTGTTGCCTGGCTTTGTTTTATTTTTCTAATATCTATTCCTGCATCCTTGTAAGTAACAACCAATGATTCTTAGCTATTTAATTGGAATAAAAAAATTGTGTTATTAGAGAATATACAAGATTTAGTGGTTCATTTTAATCTGAAATTTCTAGTATTGTTGACCTTTTCTTGCATGTAATCTTCTAATTTAGGTTCTAAATTTTTGTTTGGATGATACTTGTGATAGGGTTTATGTTATCAAAGCACCTGTGAATTAAAATTCCAAGATTTTGTTGCACCATTATGATCATCATCTGTCAATAATGTTACTTAAAATAATCAAAATCTTAATTATATAATGATTATCGCTTATTTCTGCTTTTGAAAGTTTTTGTTGATGATTATTGTTGTTGACATTTCCAATTTTGGAAATTATGATAGACACAAAAAAAGAAAATGTTTTTAACACAAAAATTTATTATATATTGATTTGATAGGATATATTCACATGACTTTATGTAATGATATAACATGTCAAAATAAAATGGGCCTTTCCATAGGTATGATTTTATGTGGAGTACTTTGAGGAATATTAAATGACTAATTCCCAGAAACCAAAAATACTTTTAATTGGATTGGACTCAGTTCCCTCAGATCTACTCTTCAAAAAACTTGTTAATGATTTACCTAACATAAAGAAAATGATGGATAATGGAATATTTACTACACTAGAAAGTTGTCATCCGCCAATTACAGTACCAGCATGGATGGTAATGATGTCAAGCAAGAGTCCTGGCATGCTTGGAGTTTATGGTTTTCGTCATCGTAAAGGTTTTTCATATACCGATGGATGGCTTACAAACTCACAAACAATAAAGGAACCTAGGGTGTGGGATCTCTTGGCAAAACAAAACAAGAAGGTATGTCTAGTGGGAGTTCCTCCTACATATCCGCCAATACAAGTTAATGGCAAGCTAGTTTCTTGTTTTATTACTCCCAAAGACAAACAAGATTTCACCTATCCGCCAGAACTTTCAAATGAGATCCAAGGTCTTGTTGGAAAATATTTGTTTGATGTCAAATTCAGAACTGATGATAGAGATGAGATACTAAAAACACTCTATGAAATGGCTGAAAAAAGATTTGAAGTAATCAAACATATGCTAATAAAAGAAGATTGGGATTTTTTTATGTTTGTAGAAATTGGCGTAGACAGATTGCATCATATGTTCTGGAAATATTATGATAAGGAACACCCACGCTATGAACCAAATAACAAATATGAAAATGTAATACCCGAATACTACAAGTACTTGGATAAAAAAATTGGTGAGCTTTTATCAATAATTGACGATGATACATACGTTCTGGTTGCATCTGATCATGGTACTGCTAGTATGAAAGGAGCTTTCTGTATTAACGAGTGGTTGATAAAAGAGGGTTATCTGGTGCTAAAGAATCGTCCTACTTCAATTACTGAGATAGAAAAGTGTGACGTTGATTGGGAAAAAACAACAGCTTGGGGATGGGGAGGGTATTACGCAAGAATATTCTTCAACATAAAAGGCCGCGAATCGCAAGGAAAGATATCTTTGAATGAATTCGAAAGAGTAAGAGACGAGCTCAAGGCAAAGATTTTGAATATCAGCGGTCCACGGGAAGAAAAATTAGACAACAGAGTATTTTATCCGGAAGTTCTTTACCGTGAGGCAAGGGGTGCAAAACCCGATATGATGGTATACTTTGATAACTTGTTTTGGCGTTCTGCTGGAACAATAGGACATAACTCTCTTTACCTCTCCGAAAATGATACCGGTCCAGATGACTCTGTTCATTGGATGGATGGTGTGTTCATGCTCTATAACAAAAACAAAAGTAAATGTCAAACAAAACTCGATAGACTAAGTATATACGATGTGGCACCGACAATATTAGACATTATGGATATGCCTGTTCCAAAAGACATGGAAGGAAAATTGTCTACTGATGTTTCTAACTGGGTGCATAACAAAAAAAGTAACGCCTTTACTATATGGATGACTGGCCTTCCTTGTGCTGGAAAGACTACAATTGCAAAGAAATTACAAGAATATGTTCCGAACTTGGCAGTTCTTGATGGTGACGAATTGAGAGAGTGGCTCTCACCGAAGGATTTTTCTAAGGAGGGTAGGGACGAACATAACAAAAAGGTTGCTCATCTAGCTAAATTACTTGTTAAACACAACGTGCCAGTGGCCATTTCCTTAATCAGTCCATTCCGTGAAAATAGGGATACTGCACGTAAAATTATTGGTGCTAATTTCTTTGAGACGTATGTGAAGTGTCCATTGGATATATGCGAGAAAAGAGATGTAAAGGGAATGTATAAAAAGGCACGAAATAACGAAATTAAGAATTTCACTGGATTACAGGATCCATACGAAGAGCCCCTTAACCCTGAGATCATAATTAATACAGATAACGAAAGTTTGGAAGACTCTGTCAAAAAAATACTTAATAAATTATCTGAATTAGGCTTTGATAAACTCAATCATTAATACTTACTCTTAGTGCACGTAACATATGAAAATATTAGCTATTGGTACTGATCCTCTGGACTTGCAAACTAACTGCGCTGGCATGTTTGAAAAATTTATCAATAGCGGTCATTCTGTTACCTTGATTATAGCTGATAACAAAAAGCAACCAAGACTCAGTAACACAATAAAAGAATTATACAAAAATTCTGGCATTTCGAAAGTTCACTTTGTTACAAACTTTGATTTCTCTAAAGTAACACAAAATAATGTTAATCTGATAAATTCAATTATAGATAAGATAAATCCATCGATAGCTGTTATTCCTTCTATCAAAAGCTGTGATAAAAAAAAAATAGTGTTAGCGAAATCTTCTATATTGGCATGTAGAAAAATTAAAAATATTTTAATATACAAGACTGGAAAGAAAGAAACTTTTTCACCCGATGTATTTTTTATTCCAAGCACAAACTCTTTACAAAATAAAATTTTATCTAGTCATCAAAAGAAAAATATTTCTAAAAAGAACTTTGGAAAAACATCTAATCCAGCACATGTGTTATACCGCTTTAATTCAACGGATAAAGGCATAGAATCTTTTGAAAGCCATAGAATGGTGTTGCTAGAAAATGACTTATTCTGAATTGTTTTTTGTGAAATCATGTATCATCAATACTGTTCCAAAAAATGTTCACTTGGCAGGTGTTTGTAAATGAAGATTGTAAGTGTAGGTTCTCATCCAGATGATGTGGAATTAGGAATGGGTGGAACTCTTGTAAAACACAAAGACCGTGGAGATGATATCTTTGTTATTTTATGTACGTTAGGAGGTGTATCTGGTGATCCTAGACAAAGGGAAGAAGAAGCGTTGAAAGCTATCAGTATTCTTGGCGTTAAAAAACTCAGAATAATAAATTATCCTGTTTCAAAATTGAATAAACCAACAATAGAATTTGAAAAAATTATGAAGAAAATCATTGATGAAATAAGTCCTAATCGGGTTTATACACACAGCCCATTTGATTATCATCAGGTACATGTTGGTGTAAGCAAGATGGTGACACAGGCAGCAAATGATATCGATCAGATTTTGTTTTACGAGACCATTTCTTCTACCACTCCTGAATTCAAACCAAATGCTTTTGTTGATATCACAAAACAAATTAACACAAAAATAAAGAGCGTCAAGGCACACAAAAGTCAGTCAAACAGATTCTATATCCAACCAAACACCATTAAATCGCTTGCAAACACAAGATATGTCTGGGGCAAGGTAGGCACAAATCCTAAAGGTTTGGCAGAAGCTTTCAAAATTCATAAATTTATTTTATAATTGATATCTTTTCAGGCATGAAAACAGATTTGTTTTTCTATAAATTCTGTATTTTACTCAAATATGTCGTACAGAATTCTGCCTTCACTATTTTTTGGAGGATCTATATTCAGAATATGTGAAATTGTGGGTGCAATGTCTACTATGTTTATCGGATTTTCTCTCACATATCCACGTTTTATTTTTGGACCATTAGCAATAAACGTAGACTTTATTGTTCCATGTTCCCCCATGTCAACAGAAGGCAGCTGTGCACCATGGATGCTACCATCAACGAATCCCACCTTCAAATCTTCAAACAAATCACCGCTTAGTTTTAATCTGTTGTCACCTGCATAAACGGGATTTGTAGCAAAAACAACATCTCCAGCTCTTTGACCACTTAGACCAATGAATTCAGCTTCTTGATTGCTTAGTGCTAGAGCAATTGGTCTTGTCCCAGTCTTTGGATCCTTTGCATCGTACAATGCATCTATTAAATTTCTTACAGTCTCGATGTATTCCTTTCCAGGGTTAATAGAACCATGCGGGTCTCTTCCTTTAAGATTCACATAGACATGAACCATGCCTTGAGAAAACGCCGATGTATTTTCCCAATCAACAGTCATCTTATTTGAAACGGAATCTCGTTTTAATTTTATGAATCCCTTCTGGTACAAATATGAGTTGATGAAAAATCTACGTTTGCCCATAACATGACCATGATCTGATAAGACAATTGTACAGACGTCAGGATCTTGTGAATTCTTAGTTGCTTGCACGATATCTCCAACTAATTCATCTGCAATTTCATAAGTTCTAAGAACTGTCTTGTCACATATTTGCGCCTCTTGTTCTGTTAGTACCGATTTATCAAATCTAAGAAAAGCGTGCTGGGTATTATCTATGCCATGCCATTGTGTCATATACAAATCCCACCGATCTCTAGATAGTAGAAACTTGGTGGCATTACCCATCCATTTTGCTTGGTATGCAGCATCATCAAGATAAGTGTCTTCATCAATCCATCCAAACACATACGGAAAATGACTAATGGATTCTAGGAATGGACCGCACCTGTCTACCAATTCTTTGCTGATAGTGTCAGGAAAACTCCAACCATCTAATGGAAATACTTGGGAAATGAATAGTTTGAAATTAACTTTATCGTCAAGTCCTATGTCCATAAGTTTCATTCTAAAGGCACCTTTTGTGATTTTATCAGATACTGTAAAATTTTCCGTGATCCAATCAGATAACTGACCTTTCTTTAAAAGAACTCCCTTTGTAGCATCTTTTTCTCTTGTGAATAATGCAGTATCATACGCGCTCTTTGAATCAAGAGAAAATAAAAGCACGTTGTAGACTAAACCTGCAATCTTTATCTCAGATTCTAGTATTGGTATATGTGATAATAGACTGGGTTTATTTCTCCAATCTGACAATTTTGCATCTGAAAAATTCACTACTATTGCATTTTCTAATGCACTAGTGCAATAACATGAGCTATTGCTAATAGACAAGGGACTTGAACCCCATGGTCTAGAACCAGGACCGCCAGGGGCGCCAAACCCCTCGATCTGAATCCCTTTCTTGATATTTGGAGGCCATGATCCGATGTACTTTAACAATATGCATTGTTTGTCAAACTTTTCAGCAGTTGTCCATATTTGTTCTGCTTGACAAAGATCTGAATAAAATCCACTCTTAATTTCTGTCAATGGTGTTCTTGGCAAGTGAACGACCATGTCCG
>DASSAF010000062.1:0-5146 GCA_035685565.1 Nitrosopumilaceae archaeon
GTCAATATATTGATCAGACATTTAACTATGTAAATTAACAAAAACTACATGCCACAATGGATGTCATGGTTAAAATCAAATGAAAAAGAAATTCTTGCAATCCTAAACAACCTTGCTTGCAAAGCAGAAGAAGTCTCAAAATTACTTGTTGAATTATTCTCTGATTTTGATAAATTAAATGAAGTTCATGCAAAGATAAAAAAATTAGAAAGCGAAGCTGATGAAGACACCCATTCTGTATTTGAAGAATTAAACAAAACTTTCATCACGCCTTTCGATCGGGAGGATATCACGAGAATTGCATCGAAAACCGATGATATAGTTGATTATATTGAGGGAATATCTGGAAGAATTATTAATTTTAAAATAAAATCTCCGCCACCATACATGCTCGAGATTGCAAAGGAGCTATATGTTGCAACTAAAGAAATCAACTATATGATTACAAGATTAAACAATGTAAAAGCTGACAAATCTATAATTGAACATTGTAGAAAAATAAATGAGTCTGAACACAGGGTGGATGATATTTACAGAAAAGCAGTAGGTGAATTATTAGATACTACAGATGTGATTAGCATAATCAAACTGAAAGATATCTATCAGGCGTTGGAAACTGCATCTGATAGATGTCTTGATGTTGCCGATTCTGTTGAGGACATTGTTCTAAAATATACTTAGGTATTTGGTATGATTGGACTTGCCATTGGAGCGATTATAGCGGCACTAGTTTTTGATTTTTTAAACGGTTTTCATGATGCCGCAAATTCTATTGCTACTGTGGTAGGAACAAGAGTATTACGCCCACTTCATGCAGTTGCAATGGCAGCAGTTGCAAACTTTGCAGGACCTTTTCTTTTTGGTGTCGCAGTAGCAACTACAATAGGAAAAGGAATCATTGATCCTAATTTTGTAACTCTAAATATCATCATTGGTGCCCTTGCAGGTGCAATTATTTGGGATATTATTACATGGCTATTGGGACTTCCAACATCAAGTAGTCATGCATTGATTGGGGGAATAATAGGAGCAGGAATAGCTGGAGTTGGAACACAGGCAATAATTTTTGGAGGATTACAAAAAGTGGTTACAGGCATCATTGTCTCGCCAGTAGTTGGGATGGTTGTTGCATTTTTGTTGGCAACTTTACTAATTACCATATTTGCAAAAAAAAGGCCATCGTCAGTTAATTCGGTATTTGGTAGATTGCAGCTTGTCTCCTCTGCATATTTTTCATTAACTCATGGTGCAAATGATGGACAAAAAACAATGGGAATAATTGCTTTAATTTTACTAACTCAAGGAGTAATTACAAAATTTGAGGTTCCATACTATGTCATTATAATGGCAGCTTTGGCAATTAGTCTTGGTACTTTTTTTGGCGGTTGGAGAATTGTAAAAACAATGGCAGTAAAGATTACTCAGCTAAAACCATACCAAGGTTTTGCAGCAGAGACAGGTGGTGCAACAGTTCTTGCAGTTTTAGCATGGCTTGGTATTCCAGCAAGCACAACTCATGCAATTTCTGGGGCTATTATGGGAGCAGGTGCAGTAAAACGCGTTTCTGCTGTACGATGGGGTGTTGGGAGAAGAATTGTTTGGGCATGGATAATTACAATACCTGCTAGTGCAGCAGTAGCAGCTGTTGTTACTTTAATTATTAAAGCACTGTAATTTATACAAATTCAATTTGTACGATTATATTTGCAATAATTCCACCGTCAGGAAATGGCAAAAACTTGGAAAGACGCAGATGTAAGTTTGGATCCTATAAAGAATCAAATCATAGCAGTAATTGGTTACGGCATTCAAGGACATGCACAGGCAAACAACCTGAAAGATTCTGGTCTAAATGTTATAGTTGGATTACAAGAAGGCGGCTCTAGCTGGAAAAAGGCAAAAGATGATGGTCATGAAGTATTGTCTATTCCAAAAGCATGCGAAAAGGCTGACATTGTACACGTATTGATTCCTGACATGATTCAAGCCAAAATCTTTCGTGAACAAATTGAACCTAATTTGAATGTAGGAAACGCATTATCATTTTCACATGGAGCTGCAATTCATTGGGAGTGGATCAAGGCACCAGGAGATGTTGATATAATTATGATTGCACCTAAAGGCCCCGGTTCCAAAGTTAGAGAGACATATCTTGAAGGATTTGGCACACCCTCCATAGTTGCGGTTTACCAAGATTATACTAAAATGGCTTGGGACAGAACTCTTGCCTTGGCAAAAGGAATTGGTAGCACAAGGGCAGGAATAATAGAAACAACATTCCAAGAAGAGGTAGAGACAGATTGGTTTGGTGAACAAGCTGATCTTTGTGGAGGATGTGCATCAATGGTAATGAATGCTTTTGAAATTCTAGTTGAGGCAGGTTACCAACCAGAAATTGCATACTTTGAAGTCCTGCATGAACTAAAGCTAATTGTGGATCTTATCCAAAGATATGGAATCAACGGAATGTGGCGAAGAGTAAGCGAGACTGCAAGATATGGTGGTTTGACAAGAGGTCCTATGGTTATGAATAAAGATGTAAAAGAAAACATGAAAAAAGTTCTTAAAATGATACAAGATGGAACATTCAATCAAGAATGGATAAGTGATTATCAGAAAAATGGCAAAAACTCATTTGATAGATACATGAAGCAAATAGATGCTCACCAAATAGAACAAGTGGGCAAGAAAATGCGTAGTATGATGTGGCCTGATTCTACAGAATAACTAAATTTTTCTTAGCTTTGCAACACCAGAATTAATGTAATCTGTTACAGTAGAAAGTGGTGTCCCAGGACCAAAGTTTCCTAAAACTCCAGCTTTTACAAGATCTGGTTTGTCATCTTCTGGTATGACTCCACCGCCAATTACAAGAACATCTTTGATTCCTTTTTCTTTTAGTGCTTTGACTACTCTTGGAAACAATGTGAGATGTGCACCGTTTAGAAGGCTAAGTGCTACTACATCCACATCTTCATCTTCAACAATTTTGGCAATTCTTTCAGGAGTTGCAAAAAGACCAGAATAGATTACCTCCATTCCTGCATCTCTAAAGGCACGGCATAAAACTAGTGCTCCTCTGTCATGACCATCCAGTCCTAGTTTGGCAACAAGTATTCTGATTCTTCTAGTAGTTGCCTTTTGTACCACAATTTTGAGGATACATCTGGGTTTTAAAATCTTTATTTGACAAAAATATGCTCAAATATTTTCAGAAATCCCAGTGTCATTGTCCTAATGTTTTTCTCTTGGACAACAATTTCTTAATTTCTCTAGAGTGTGATGCTATAGTTTGCTTAATCTCCAATTCGTCGCTTCTATCCGGTACTTTTTTACGCATTTGTAAATATGAGGTAAAAAGCATGGCTTCAAGATAACCTATGTGCCAGCCATATTCAAAATCAAACTGGTTATCATACTCCCAAAAGCTCTTGGAGGCAGGATCCTTTGGATATTTACCTATTGCTTCTAGTTCTGACTCTATGGTTTCTTTCATCAATTGTCGAAACTGTGCATCTAATACCAAAGTAAGTTTATTTTAGAATATGGCAAAATAAACCTACGCTAAGGCATTGAAATTAGATGAATAAAAAAATCATTATTACAGTTCCAATTATAATTATTTTAGTATTGCTGTATGTTTTTAGTATAAACCGGGTAGATGAGAAACGTCTGGCAAGTACATTTGAATTTTCTGCGGTTTATTTTGATGATAGTCATGTTGTCAAGATATCATATCTTGACAGATCAAAACACACCAACACTGCCATTTTAGAGATAGAGGGTTTAAGCCAACCATTTCAGAAAAAATATGATAATTCGTCATTTGTAGAAGACATGCCTATTTCTTCCACTCCACAATATGGATGGAAAACCACTCCTGTTACTTTATTAATAGATCATAAAGAATTTGGGAAGATAATTTTGAAGACTGAAATAATTCCGTATGGACAACCGTCTTCAAAAGTGATATACGGGAGACCTTGACAAAAACAGCTTGTATCTATTTATTTTAAATTTAAAACAAGAAGATTTTATTGTGGTGGTACCAGTATTTAGTTCTACATGGATATTGTATCCGAATTAAAGCACGGTAAACGTAGGGCCATCGCCAAGGCTATTTCAATTATTGAAAATGATGACAAAGCTGCAAAAGTACTAATAAAAAAAATCTTCAAAAATTCTGGAAATTCTACTACAATTGGAATAACGGGACCAGCTGGTGCGGGAAAAAGTACTCTGATAGACAAGAGCGTTCTTGAATTAAAAAAACTTGGTTACAAAGCTGCAGTGCTAGCAATAGATCCAACGAGTCACCTCACAGGTGGTGCCATACTAGGTGATAGAGTTAGGATGTCTGATTCTACTGATTCTGGAACTTATATCAGAAGCATGGCATCAAGAGGTGCTACAGGAGCTATTTCCTCATCACTAAGAAACAGCATACGAGTGCTAGAGTATGCTGGATTTGATGTAATCATAATTGAAAGTGTTGGTGCAGGTCAAACTGAAATTGATATTTCAAAAATTGCTGACATTACAGTGGTAGTTTTTAATCCAAATACTGGTGATAGTATACAGACAATAAAAGCAGGATTGACTGAAATTGGTGACATTTATCTTATAAACAAAAGTGATTTGGCAGGAGCAAATCTGTTGTTTAACGCAGTTAGGGATTTTATTGGCATGTCAGAAAAAAATCCCATCATATTGTTGACTTCGGCAAAATCAAGCAAAGGAATATCAGAATTTGCAAAAAAACTAGAAGTACTTATCATATCCAAGAAAAAAACAAAAAAAACTCAGGAACAATCACAACTTGAAACAGAACTAAGAGATATTGTTTTAAATAATGTTAAAAATAAAGTGAGCACCATGCTTGATTCTAGTAAAGAATATACTAAATACCTAAAAAAAGTACAATCAAAGATGCTAGATCCATACGAAGCTGCTGACAAAATTTCAAAACTTTTCAAGTGATTTTATGAAAGACAAGAAATCTATGCCAAAACAAGTAAAAACAGATTCGAACATTCCAGTAAAACCTGTTTATGATTCCAAAGTAAAACCGCGAAGCAGGAACGAACAACCAGGAAAATTTCCATATACACGAGCTATTCACAAAGGAATGTATCGTGATAGATTG
>DASSAF010000063.1:0-1754 GCA_035685565.1 Nitrosopumilaceae archaeon
ACATGCATAAATCCAGAAAAATTTCGTGACAATGATATTTTATTGGAAATTAAATTAAAACATGATACTAGATTACTTGATGTTGATTCTGTAGGCGAACTAAAGCAAGTAAAATGGGGTAAAATGCTCTCATATGCCAGACAAAGGAGTTATGATGGAATACTGTTTAGAGACACAGTCCTCTTGTTTAGTAATAAGAAAATTGAGCGTATGGAAAGAACAACTGATAGGGAATTACAAAACATTTTTTCTGCCCAAAACGAGTTACGGACAACCATTGCGGAAAAAATTTAATTAGTTTCAAGTAACTAAAATTCTAGTTGACACAAGAACGGGAAATAAAATGACATCATGCAACAGATGTGGCATGGATGGTTTAGTCTGGCGGTTCGATGCATACGATAAACCTTGTCTGTATAATGCTAATACTGAATTGCCACATGACTGTAATGTAACAAAAAACAACAGTTGGATAAAAAATAATGATGAGCGTGACTATTGGATATGCTTTGAACACAAAAAATCACTCATAATAAGTCCTGACAAGTGGTGCTGTCCTGTGTCTGACTGTACTCAAGACAACTTTATTCGCAAGTCGTACTATGATAAATTAAGGAAAACCACCAAGACTGTGAAACCTATTCAAGGTGGAGACTCTGAGATTAATGCCTGTAGATCTGGAAGTGAGTTCGTTGAACCAATATCAAAATTTGTGAACTCTGATATTTCCAGAGTAAACCAACAAAGAGACGACTGGAAAATTATACAAAGAACTATGGGGATTGACGAAATAGCTGACTGGGAATTGCCATTTTATGATCTGCCTAATTACTTGAATTTTCCGCCAAATTCGTTGATCAGCATGAAGTATGAGGAAGGTATTACATCATAACCTAGTCACTATATCGGCAAGAGCGTATAAGCAAAAGTGGAAAAATTTAGAATTGGTGACAGGGTCAGAATAACACATACTGACAAAAAAGAAGATGAACTCTGTACCATTTTAGACATCTTAGAAGATTATGGCGGAAATTCCTATTGGCTAAAATTCGAAGACGGTCACCTGTTGCTAGAAATAGAAACTCCTGAAACAGCATTTGAAAAAGTCATTGAATAATTCTCAATCATATTAGAGGTCATATCTCTCACCCTCTTTTACAAATGTTATTTTTGGAACTGTCCCTTTGTAAGCTTCTGGATATTCGGTATGTATAGGAAACAAATTTGATGCTCCAATTTCAGCTACAGCTTCTAACAAGTCCTTTCCCCTTGCAAAGACCAGAAAATAACTGGGGTCATGGAATTGCCGCTGAAATGGTAACACATGACATAGAACACATGACACGTGAGATAGGGTGGCTTAAGATTCTACGAAAAGAGATTGCTCCCAACTGCAAGCATCCAAAAAAGATGCATGATACATGTAAAGGTCAAAAGTATTGCATGAATTGCAATATGGACCTTTAATCCCATTTTTTGAAGATTTATTTGTGATCAATATGTATAGAATGCTAACTCGAATGCTGAAAAAAAGTAAATTAAAGAAATTTTGGCGATCTTTAACTGGTAAGCCGACACCTAGAAAAAAATCAAAATCAAGAAGGCGTACTATGACAAGCAGAAAAACCTCGCTATATTATCAAAGAAGAGGTAGAGTCCCAACCTTGAGAAAAAGAAGACTCTCTGAGTTTGAAAAAGGATTAGATGATGCTAAAAAACTAACGTCTAGTTGGAATTCACAACATAACCCACCT
>DASSAF010000064.1:0-2562 GCA_035685565.1 Nitrosopumilaceae archaeon
GTTAGATCAGACAATAAAAGAAAATGGAAGAGGGAGAGAATGTTTAATGGTTATGGGGGACTTTAATGGAAAGGTTGGCAAAAATAAAGAAGAAGATACTATTAGACCTTTTGGAATGGAATTAAGGAATGAGAATGGACAGTATATCATAGAACTTTGTAAGAAGCATAATCTGTTTGCGACAAATACTTGGTTCCAACAGAAGCAATCGGCACAACATACGTGGAAATCACCCGACGGAAAGATTAAAAATCAGATAGATTACATACTGGTTGATAAGAGATTCCGGAATGGAGTCCGAAACAGTAAATCAATGCCAGGAGCTGATTGCGGATCCGATCATAATCCAGTAGTTACAACAATGCAGATTAAGCTTAAAGGCACAAAAAGAATTAAAGTGGCTGACAAATGGAACATAAGAGTTTTACAGAATACAAAGATGAGACAGGAGTACCAAACTAGGTTAGACAAACAACTGCGTGACAAAAGAGTGGGTGAATTGGATGATATAGATCAAATTTGGGATAAATTGAAGGAAAGTATAGGAGATATTGCAGAGGAAATTTGTGGTAAAGAACAGGCACAAAAAAAACAGAAATGGATGAATTCGCAGATACTGAATGTGATGGAGGAAAGACGAAAGTACAAAATTCTGAATACTGAGGAGGGACAGAGGAGATACAAAGAATTAAAACAGTGGGTGCAAAAACTCTGTCGGGAAGCCAAGGACAATTATTTCAATGAAAAGTGTCAAGAAATTGAAATGTTGGATAAAGTACACAGTCAATTACTTTACAAGAAAATAAAGGATTTACAACCAAGAGGAAGTAGAGTGCAGCAGAGGATAAAAGACAAAAATGGAACGTGTATAATGGATAAGGGTGAGATCTTGAAACGATGGGCTGAGTATGTAGAAGAATTGTATGATGACAAAAACCGAAGCGAAGCAGATATGGGTGATTTGGTAAATGAAGTTTATAACATCAGTATAGAGGAGATTAGGAAGGTTATAAATGAACTGCCAAAGGAGAAAGCATGTGGGGAAGACAATATTGCTGCGGAGCAGCTGCAGTGCATGGGAGAGGAAGGAATAGAGACAATCACCAGACTGATTAATATGATTTATAAATCAGGATATATCCCCGAAGATTTCAGAAAAAGTATATTTGTACCCCTCCCAAAGATTAATAAAACACAAGACTGCAGTGACTTTCGTACAATAGCACTGATATCACATGCATCAAAAATTTTGTTACATTTGATCAAAAGAAGAATTACCCCAATAATTGAAAATCAAATTGGCGATAGTCAGATGGGTTTCAGGAAGGGCAAAGGCACAAGAGATGCTATTTTTCAGTTAAGAGTGATTAGTGAAAGATATTTACAGATGGGAAAGAAAGTTTATCTATGTTTCCAAGGATTATCAGAAAGCTTTTGATAGAGTCAATCACGATAAGTTGCTGGAGGTCATGGAGATAGCTGGTATACCGGAGTTAGAAAGAAGATTAATTATAAATCTATATTGGCATCAACAAGCTGCAGTAAGATGGGATAATGAGGTCAGTAGATATGTTAACATTAGCAGGGGGGTAAGGCAGGGTTGCATCATATCACCTTTACTCTTCAATCTTTACAGCGAGTACATGATAAAAGAAGCGCTAGATAATGAAACTGGAATAAGATTCAATGGAAATAATATATCAAACTTAAGATATGCGGATGATGCAGTTGTGATGGCAGACACAATGAAACAACTGCAGAAATTGATGGATAAATTGAATGAAACGTGTAAGATTTATGGAATGGGAATAAATGTTAAAAAGCCCAAAGTGATGGTAATGGGTAAAAAAGGTCAAGTAAAGTGCTGTGTATCTTGAGACGGAATATTACTAGAGCAAGTGGCTCAATATAAATATCTGGGAAGCTGGATTTCAGAGGATGCAAAATGTGAAGAAGAAGTAAGAGCAAGAATAGGAATGGCTAAAGCAAGTTTCTGGCAGAATAAAGAGTTAACGAGAGGAAATGTTAGATTCTGTACTAAGAAGAAAATACTAGATTGCTATGTGGTCTCCATATTAAACTATGGATGTGAGAGTTGGACATGGAACAAGGCTCTGATTAAGAAAGTAAATGCATTTGAGATGTGGTGCTATAGAAGGATGTTAAAGATAAATTGGAAAGACAAAATTACAAATGTAGAGGTTTTAAAGAAAGTGCAAGCTGAATTGCACTTCGTGAATGATATGAAAAAGAGGAAATTGAAGTTTGGGGGGCATGTGATGAGAGGCTCTAGTGGTAAAACGCATCTGTATATTCTGGAAGGTAAAGTGTGTGGAAAGAGAGACAGGGGTAGACCAAGAAGGACATGGATGGATGATATTATAACATGGACAGGGCTCGAAACATATGAAAAGGTAAAAAGGGCAGCGGAGGATAGACAGAGGTGGAAAACCATAATCGTCAACCTTCTTTTAGAAGATGACAAATGAATGAATGAATTTGTATGTGTGTAGTTCGTGCGTTCGTGAGTGCGTGCGTGTGTGTGTGTGTGTGTGTGTGTGT
>DASSAF010000065.1:0-6612 GCA_035685565.1 Nitrosopumilaceae archaeon
GTCATTGAGTTTATGGCATTTAGTTTGTTATTTACATATGGCTAGTATAGATTACGTAAACAACCATAAGTTATGTTTACTATATAGATTAAATTAAAATGTAATTAATTTTTAATTTGTTCTGATATTTTTTAACGAATAGTACGGTTTCCAGTTACGATATAATTTACAGATTCTCCCATAAATGCTGCATGATCAGCTATCCTTTCTAGATATCTTAGAACTAGTGCGTCGGCAAGTGCACATTTGATGTTTTTTGAATTTATCAGCATTGGCAAATGTTTGTTATAATATTTATCAACGAGGTCTTCATCAGTTTGAAGTTGTTTTGCTTTTTCTAAATCAAGCGTAGCAAAGCACTGAATTGCCAAGCTTATCATGTGTTTTATTTCTCCAGAAATTGTATAGATGACTTCGTTTTTGCATTCTGAAAGATCACCGTAGATATCCCTGACAACTGTAATATCGTACGCATATCTTCCAAATCTAGTAAAACCATAGGATATCTCAATTGATGATCTTATCAATCTGAAATCTCTTGCTACTGGTTGATACTTTAGGATCATATCAAAGGTAAGAGTTCCTATCTCCTCATACAAGTTTGCTATCTGGCTAGAAAGTTCGTATGCTTCGTTACGTACATTTTTGCCTCCAAGGTAAGAATCAATAGCCAGGTTTATTGACTGAGCAGCCAAATTTCCCATTTTTTCCATAAGAAAGGAGAGCTTGTCCAAATGAGGATCTATAAGTCGCGTCATTTAACCAAACTGTCCTTGAACATATTTTGCCGTAATTTCATTTCGCGGATTTTCAAAGATTTGTTTTGTTTCTCCAAATTCCATTAATTCTCCAAGATACATAAAACCGGTATAATCAGATACGCGCATAGCTTGTTGCATGTTGTGTGTAACTATGATTATTGTGTATTCTTTTTTCAATTCGTTCATCATTTCTTCAATTTTCTGAGTCGCTATAGGATCAAGAGCCGATGCGGGTTCGTCCATCAATAACACTTCTGGTTGTATGGCAAGAGCTCTTGCGATACACAGTCTTTGTTGTTGTCCACCAGAAAGACTCATGCCTGGTTTTTTCAAATTATCTTTTACTTCATCCCAAAGGTATACCATTTCAAGACAGCCTTTTACTATTTCATCAAGAATTTTTTTATTTCTTAGACCATTTAACTTTAGTCCAGCAGCTACGTTATCATAAATTGACATTGTTGGAAAAGGATTTGGTTTTTGAAAAACCATTCCAATTTTTCTTCTGTTTATTATCGGATCTTGGTGATTTGAATACAAGTCTTCTCCATCAAGCAAAACTCGCCCGCTAATTTTGGCATTCTTTGTTAGCTCATGCATTCTGTTAAGACATCTAAGAAATGTTGTCTTTCCGCATCCTGAAGGACCTATCAGAGCAGTAACTGCTTTCTCTTTGAACTTCATGGTAATATTTTTAACTGCTATCACATTATCGTAGCTTGCAACAATATCTTCTGCGACGAGTTTGTATTTTTTATCTTCAGCTAGATTAACCGCATTATGAGATTTTGTTATTGTTTCCATCACAATCTTCTCCTTACAGATCTAAAACGAAATACCCCACCACTCTTTCTCAAAAAGACGTAGCGCACTCCAATGTTAATTGAAAGTACTATCAATATCAAAATCAGTGCAGCCCCCCAGCCTTGAGCCTGAGCGCTGTCATATGGGAGCATGGAAATCCTCCAAATTCTAAGCGGAAGAGCATCCATAGGTCCGTCAAAGCCAGAAAAGAACTGACTGCTTCCAAGAATAGTAAATATGAGAGGTGCAGTTTCTCCTGCTATTCTTGCTACAGCTAACATTATTCCGGTAATCATGCCACTTTTTGCACTGGCAATTATAATGCGAGTGATTACTGCCCATCTTTTTATTCCAAGTGCAAAACCAGCTTCTCGATAAGTTATTGGAACAAGCTTTAGTGATTCCTCTGTTGTTCTTGTGATAATAGGTAACATGATAATTGAAAGTGCAAAAGTACCAGCCCATAGTGAAAAGTTTCCAAAAACAAGTACAATCACAAGAAATGCAAAAATTCCTATCACAATTGTTGGAAATTCTGCCAAGACATCATTGAAGAATCTTATTGCTTTGCCATATCTATTGTCTCCAAACTCTGAAAGAAAAATTCCAGACAAGACACCTATTGGCACACCAATTAAGCTTGACATTCCAATTAGCAACAAAGTTCCTTGAATTGCAGGACCAATACCACCTTCTCCAGTTCCAATAGCTCCCGGAATTTGTGTTAGAAATTCTATGCTTAATGCAGCAGATCCATTTGTGAAAACCTCAAGAAGAATGCTACCTAATGGAATTATTGCCATCGCAACGCAGGCAAGTACAATTCCTTTTACGATCTTATCTATTACTAATCTTCTACCGACATTATATCGAAAATGAGTCCTAAATTCTGCTCTTTGTTCTACAGTTATCAAGCCAGAACAGCTCCCTCATGTGCTTTTAGTACCCTTGCAACAAGCAAGTGTGCAATTATGTTTATTCCAACTGCAACAACAAATAGAATCAGTCCTATTCCAACCAAAGCTGGTAAGTGAAGACCGGTAGTTGACGCCTCACTAAACTCATTTGCCATTATACTTGACATCGTTTGTCCAGGTTGAAATAGTGAGTGTGGAAATGCACTAGGTCCAGTAGCATTTCCTATAAGCATTGTAACTGCCATAGTTTCTCCAACTGCCCTGCCAAGACCAAGTATTGATGCACCAATAAGTCCTGATTTGGAATATGGTATTACTGCCAACTTGAAGACTTCCCATTTTGTTGCGCCAAGCATGTATGCCGCCTCTCTCTGGCTATTTGGAACTGCAAGCATTATTTCTCTTGAAATTGCAGATATTGTGGGAATAATCATGATGGCAAGAACCATGCTAGCTGTAAAAATATCCAAACCAAACGGATTTCCTGAAAAAATCCAAACATTATTACCAAATGCATTGTAAAGTGGTGTCTCTATCCAGTCTTTCAGATATTCCCGAAATACAAACAAGCCCCACAGACCATATATCACACTTGGAACAGCTGCAAGCAATTCAATTACAAATGAAAGTGGGGTTCGCACAAATTTTGGAGCAATCTCTGACAGAAACATTGCAATGCCTATGCTAATTGGTACTCCAATTAACATTGCAAGTCCTGCTGTTACAAATGTTCCAAGTATGTAGGGTGCAGCACCATACGACTCTCTTCCTTCTACTGAATTCCATGTTGAACCTGTTATGAACGAGGAACCTTCTTTTTGCCAAATAGGAAACGAGCCTGTTGCCAACTCAAAAACAACTAAAACAATAATAACTAAAACAAATGTTGCAGCAACAGTTGCCCCTATCTTGAATACTTTGTCAGCAACCGCTGAGTTTTTCTTCTGACCAAATTGTTTTCTCAATAGATTTGTTGATCTTTATCATGGATATCTGAGGTTCGACCATAATTTCTTAGTCTTCATAGTTGCGTATAGAACTATATAGATAGATATAGAACATGGTCAGAACTGCTTTAATCTATATTTCTTACATAAGAAACAATTGATGGACTTACTCGATGAAAAAGAAATAAGAAAGCTTCAGCTTGTTGGCGGTTCAACATACGTATTATCACTACCAAAGAAATGGGTTGATGACATGCACCTAAAAACTGGCGATCCAGTATCTATAGTTAAAAATGCAAACAACTCTTTGTCACTTTTACCACCAGCAAATGTACAGTCAAGCAATACAAGATCTACTGCAATAATTGGCCAAAAGGATTCCATAGAATCAATTCAAAGAAAAATTATTGCCATGTATCTTGCAGGTTACCACATAATTGAGATACATACCAAAGGGGGAAGAATCCAATTAAATCAAAAACAAGCTATACGAGATTTGGTAAGGACAAACATGATTGGAACAGAAATTGTTGAATCAACTCCAGAATCCATAACTATCCAGATTTTAACGTCTCCTGAACTTTCCATAAGTGATGCATTAAAGAGAATGTTTTTGCTAACATCTACAATGCACAGACAAGCAATAGATGCACTAAAAGAAATGGATACAGAGCTTGGGGAAGAAACTATTCATTTAGACGATGAAGTAGATCGTTTCAGCTTGTATATCATGAGAAACCTTACACTTGCAGTTGAACATGAAAGAATATTGCGTGACATTGGACTTCAAAAGCCATCTGACTGCATAAGCTACAGAATAGTAGTAAAATCAGTTGAGAGAATTGCAGATCATGCTGTTTCAATAGCAAGTAGGGTAAAGTTTCTTAAATCCACATTGGAATCGTCCATATTACAAAAGATAACCAAGCTAAGTGAAGAATCACTAAAGGTGTTTGAGGATTCCATTGGGGCGTTAAACAAGCGAGATTACCTTCTTGCAGATACTGTTGCTTCAGATGCTAACAGAATAGCTGAAAAAGAAAAAGAGTTTACTGACAGCCTTGAAGAATCTAAAAAATACTCTAGCGTGATAAAGTTTGTTCTAGAAGACATTCGTAGAACTGCCGAGTATTCAAGCGACATTGCAGAAGCAGTAATTAATGAAACTGTACAGGACGTAACGTCTGAAAAATAATCATGTTGCGCCTGGATACAAAATCAAATATTCGTCAGGATTATCTCTTTCTTTTTTTGCGTTTAATGCATCCTGATATTTTTCAAAGTGTTCTATCAGATATAGCGTGTTTCCTGCAGACCCAAACGGATCTATTCCTACAAGATTAAATCCAGATTCAGGGGTAAGTGCCTGTTTTTCTTTTTCTAGTATTTCGTTACTCAATGTAATCACTGTTCAATAGATTCGGGAACTAGCCAGTCTATTACTTTTTGAATCTCTTCAGAATGCATTATTATCTTGATTGGTCCCATGGGAGATTCTTCTGCTTCTTCGCAGATTGCTATCACATCAACAAATGCAGCTTGCTTGTTCAGATAAAACCATGTTGTGGTATCATGGGTATGAAATCTCATCTGTCGTCTGTATGCTCTAATGACCCCGCGGGATCTAATGATGTCATAAATTTTTGCAAGAGATTGAAGATCCTTTGAAGTAGCTTTAATGCTACCATCTTCGTATTTGAAATTTGCATCCAAAAGTACATGTGATACTGCCAATCGAACTTTTTCTGGATCTTCGGAAGGATTTACAGCTGCGTATGCTTCTATCTTGCAGGCAACATTTGGAGTTTTCACTTTATCCAACCTTTTATGATATTGTAAGCAGAATCAATTAGTTGTGGAATTGTGAGATTGTTGTTGGATATAGTTTCATCTGCAAGTGCAATTGATTCACTCATCCCAACTCCTATTTCTCTAGAATCTCGCTTGACAAATTCACCGCGATTTTCCGGATCATCTGATCTTTTTCGATTAGTCAAAAATTCAAATCTAGTATCGCCAGATGCGTGAATTGCAAGAATCTTGACAGTCCCGAATTTTTTTAGTACCTCAACTTCTGGAATGGAACGCACTCCGTCAATTAGAATAACATCAGATTTTGAGTTTGTAATTTGATCTTTTATCAATTCTGCAACTGCACCGGGTCCATTTTTTTCTCTAATCTCAAGCATCAGCTTGCCCAAATTTTCACCAGTAGGATCAATTTTTCTTTTAGTAGCTTCTGCCCTAACTGCATCTCCCATTGTTATCTTATCAAATCCTTTTGATTTTAGAGCGTCAGCTATTGTAGATTTTCCAGCCCCTGGCATTCCTGTAAGACAGACAATAAGCTTTGTCACATAGCTAGCTGAGAATTTCCAGTCTATGAAGCTACCGAAAATCATTATAAACAGATTGCCAAAAAACTTGCGATGCGAACTTTTGTAGCTGTAGAGATTCAAAATAATGAAGTGCTAGACAATATTGCAAAACTTCAGTCAGATCTAAAGATCAAAGCCAAACCAGTAAGCAAAGAAAACATGCACTTTACGCTACTTTTCTTAGGTGAGATAACAGAAGAAATTGCTCCAAAGATAATAGAAGAATTAAAGTCAATTACATTTATCCCAATCCAGATAAGCTTCGGTGGAGTTGGTGCATTTCCAAATCCTAGATTTCCACGTGTCATATGGATTGGCGTTGATGAGACTGCCTCACAAAATCTTGTCAAGCTTGCAAAACAAGTCGAGGAAAAACTTGTTCCACTAGGATTCAAAAGTGACAAACCGTTCAAGCCGCATCTGACCATCTTTAGAATCAAAAACAATATTGGTGATATTTCTAACGAATTGGACAAGTTAAAGACAATTCAGCTAGGCCATGATACCATTACTGAGCTAAAGTTTAAGAAAAGTATCTTAACTCCTAGCGGACCTATATACACTGATTTACAGGTGATAAAAGCAAAATGAAAGTTTTAGATCAGGTCAAAAAATTCACCATACCTACGACAAAAGAACAAGAATCAATGAGAGAACTAGCAGAATATTCACTACAACTAGTAAAAGAGCAAGCTGCCAAATTTCCCAATGTTGTAGGAGTAGAGATTGGTGGGTCTTATGCAAAAGGAACCTGGCTTCAAGGCGAAGTTGATTTGGATATTTTTATAAAACTAAAAAATGATAC
>DASSAF010000066.1:0-1808 GCA_035685565.1 Nitrosopumilaceae archaeon
ACTACATGCTTACCATCAATAACCTGGGTGATTGGTATTATCCAACGATTTATCTCAACTCTGTCACTCTGATGCTGTTCAATAAAACTTCGTAATGGCCCTTTTCTGCTATATCTGTCTTTTAGCAAACCTTCCTCAAATTGAATTCCCAATTCCTGAGCATATCCTAGTGCAGCAGGTCTTGCCGAATCAGGCACAGGAATTACTATATCTGCGTCTTTAATTGGAAACTTTCTTGCAAGATACTGCCCAATTTTTTTTCTTACCATGTATATGTTAGAACCTTCCATAACACTGGAAGGATGCGCAAAATATGTGAACTCAAACGAACAGTGAGCTGATTTTTTTTCTTCAGAAAACATTTCTGATTCCAAACCAGCATTACTAATTTTTATCAGCTCACCCGGTTTTACATCGCGAATCAGTTGTGCGCCAACTGCTGCAAGTGCTGCAGATTCTGAAGCTACAATATACGTATTAATATCTTTTCGAAAACCAACAACCATTGGCCTAAACCCTTTTGGATCACGAGCTGCATATACTGCATTATCATCAGATACGAAAGTAAAACAAAATGATCCAACCATCTCATCTTTTAAAATTGAAAGTGCATTGCCAAGTTTACCGTTCTCTGACATGAGCGAAACCAATCTCTTTGCAGCAATCAACGTATCACTAACATTTTGGGGTGTAAAAGTACAGCCTCCTACCATTCCTGATAATTCTGCAACGGTAGATATAGTCCCATTATGTGCAATGCAAAGATCTTTTACCTTTAATGGTTGAGCGTTTTCCAAGTTACTTCCTCCCATAGTAGAATATCTTACATGACCAATTGCGGCAGGTGAAGCATATTCTCTTGTAACTTTATCAAATTCTGAAACTGCCGAGGATACCAATCCAAGTTGTTTGTATGGTTGTTTTTTTGGAACAGCTACTCCCCATGCTTCTTGTCCTCTATGCTGAAGTGCCCTTAGGGAATCAATTATACTCGGGATAACATTTGCGCCATCTAGACTAAAGATGCCTACAACTCCACAGTTTTCCTTAACCATGGGTAACCAACATCTCCAACGCGTTTAACCATTTGTCTCGTGCATTATCAATCCTTAGATTTGTAATCATTTTTGTTTTGTTTCTAAATATTATACTAGAACCAGAAAATTTACCAATAAATGCATATGATACATTTTTTTGTTTTAACAAAGATTTTATTTTATCAGAGTTCTTTTGATCTATAATTAATAGATAACGAGAGTGAGATTCAGAAAATAGAATCTCGTCAGGCTTTAGTTTTTGTCCAGGTATTTTATCTATTGATATAGTACAACCCATATCATTTGTAATACATAGTTCAGATACTGCTACTGCAAGGCCGCCTTTTGAACAATCATGCACCGAATTTACCAGTTCCTGATTTATCAATTCTAGTATGGTTTGCTGAATTAGTTTGGAAGATTTCATGTCTACTGTTGGAGGTATTCCGCCAATTATATCGTGTATGTATTCATAATATTCAGAGCCGCCAAGTTCATCTTTTGTTTCTCCTACAATAACAAGTATGTTGTTATTTGTAATTTTTTGTGCAAATAGCGGTTTTTTATCTATCAATCCAAGAACCCCAATCAAGGGGGTTGGTTTTATTGGACCATTGTCTGTTTCATTGTAAAAACTAACTTTTCCTCCAACACATGGAATTTCAAAATATTTTGCAAATTCAGATATCCCTTCCAATGATTCTTTAAATGTCCAAAAAATTTCAGGATCTTCTGGGCTTCCAAACTGTAAATGATCAACCATACCAATTG
>DASSAF010000067.1:0-2425 GCA_035685565.1 Nitrosopumilaceae archaeon
CTATGGCAACTTTTTCCATGATTGGCAATTAATATTGGTATTAATAATTTGTCTGATTTTTCTTATTATTGGTTAACTTTTCAAGTTTAGAAGAATATTTTAGAAAATAGTCTTAGATTGAAGAATTTTTTACTAGACTAGTGGTTTATCGCCTTCTACTGGCTCAGAAACCTCTGTTGACTCACCATCCTTGATTCTTTGTAAAATTTCTGCACATGCAAGCTTGTGCAAGTATTCATTGTTGTTTCCACATCTATACGAAAAGGTGCACCTTGGACATCCTGACTCACTTTTGCAGGGACATTCTTTTACAATATGTAAGCTGCGCTCAAACGCTTTTTCCAATCTGTCATATAGTGCCTTGCTTGCACCATTTCCACCAATGGCTCCATCATAAATGAATACTAGTCCAGACGTACCAAGTGATATGCCGCCTAAATTCTGTGAGACTCCACCTGTTATCATATTGCTTCCTTCAATTACAACGTGTTCTGTTGCATGATATCCACTGGCTTCTACATATTCTTCATTTTCAGATTTTTCTATTTCATTGACTGGTCTTGGCGCCTTGAACACAATTCCTTTTGTGACAAAATCAAATTCCAAGGGTTTTTCTAATAACACCCGTTGACCTTGTGTTACTTCATGACCGATTTCTATGTTGACATAACCATAAACTCTTTTTTGAATATGTAATCTACAAAATGCAACCTCAATTCCATCCGCGTTTCTTTTTTCAAAAATTGTTTCTATAGTGGGCCACTCTTCTGTTAATGCTTTTGTATAATACGGGTAATCCCTTGGAAGAAATTCTATTTTTGCATTCATCTTTCCGGGATATGCCAATTCTTTTACCTTGTATCTTGTTCCAGCTAGAAAATAAACTGCTGACTGGTGTAACTCTTCTAGAGCAATTGGGAGATTTCTCTCACCAACTTTTTTACCATTTAAAAATATATCAATTGATTTTCCAATTCCTCTGATACTGTAATCTTCAAGTAAGGATTTGATCTGCTCATGATTTGGAACATATCTGTTATCAATTAGTACAAGATTTCCAACAGCTACATGTTTTGCAATCACTTCTCCATGTTCTGCTAATTCATGTCTTGCAATAGGTTTGTCACAGGCCATTGCTAATACTTGAAACTCTTCTACAAAGGGATTCTTGGGATCAATGTAGATCTTCTCTATGTCCTCAAAATAATCAGTTGGATGATTCTTGTAATATTGTGATATTGGGTCATTGCCAAGAACTAAAAATGCATAACCATTTTGTCCCTTTCTTGCGGCCCTTCCTATTCTCTGAATCAATCTGTTGACTGGTATGGTAGATGAGATTACTCCGTCTACATTACCAACGTCTATTCCTAATTCAAGGGTAGGAGTAGCAGAAATTGCCATGAGGGTATCATTTTTAAAAGAATTTTCAACTGATCTTCTGTAATTTGCCATCAGTCCTGCTCGATGCACCTTGATGTCGATTTTTTGCTTTCTTGCTTGCATTGCCAAAAGCTCAGAGTTCAAGTGAGAATTGTTAAAGACTAATGTTTTATGTTTTTTTGCTGTGAGTTTTTTCAAAATTTCAATCATTAATGCTCGTTGTGTTCTAAGAGATGGAAACAACATGCTAAAATCAGTCTTTCCTTTTTTCCCAGAGCCTGTTATTAATTTCATTTGTACTCCAAATATCTGCTCACAAAATGATAATGCGTTTTCAAGTGTTGCAGAAGAAGCTACAATTTGCAATGTTGGACAGATTCTTTTCAACCTCTTTATAATATAATGAACGTTTGAGCCAAATATTCCAGAATATACATGAGCCTCATCAACTATCAAAAATCGTACCGTGTTTAACAATGCAGCAAATCTACTTCTGTGCCACATGTGATAGTGTAACACATCAAAGTTTGTTATTACTACTTGTGGAGGATTTTCTAAAATTTTCTTTCTGTCTAGTTCTTTTGTATCGCCATCAAATATTTCCACTTTAATGCCAAGATCATCAGCGATTTCTTTTATTTTTGGTAGTTGATCTTTTGATAGAGATTTAGTTGGGTAAACAAAAATGGCTTGAATGGTGTTACTTTGTCCCTTTTCAAGAATTTTTTGTAAAATAGGGATTACAAACGCTTCAGTTTTTCCAGAGGCTGTAGGCGCACTAATTATTACGTTATTTCCCATCATTATAGTCCGTATTGCATCTTCTTGGAATTTGTAAAATTTTTCTATCTTTTTTGATTCTAAAACACGAGTAATGTTGTCATCTAATCCTGATTCTGAAACCATGTTTCCCATCTGAGGATCAGGTTCACTTAATGTTCTAAAATATGATACATAGTATTTTCTTGCAAACAAAATAGAATGGGTAATTTCATCAAGCTTGGCATTTCCTATCATTTTTTTTATCTCGACCTCACTTTGG
>DASSAF010000068.1:0-10353 GCA_035685565.1 Nitrosopumilaceae archaeon
GTGGAAGTGGTACTGTGTGTTCTTCTCCATTTGGCATTTTCAATGTTACAATTACAAAATTGCCCTTTGGTTTTTCATTAGTTGTGCTCAACAAATATTGCTGGTTTGACGGTTCTATAAAACGTTCCTGTAGTTGATAATTTTTATGATTTGATTAATTTCAAAGCAGTTTTTATCACATCTGCACCAGCAAGTAAACCGATTTTTCCTTTCTTTGCCTCATCTTCAGTAAACCTTGTGGTTCCATCTTTTTTGACCGAGTCCCCTGAAACTAAAACAGGAACCGGGTCATCACTATGTCCACGATTAATGCATGGCGTGGAATGATCCCCTGAAATCACAATTGAAACCTTTCCAGTGTCAATGTTGTCAAGTAGTGTTCCAAAAAATCTCTTGTCTATCTCTTCAATGTTTTTCATCTTTCCTATCGCATCACCATCGTGACCAAACTCATCAGGGCCTTTGATGTGAACATATATTGCATTTTGGGTTTCCATTGCCTTTGCAGCAACCCTTGCTTTTTCTTCATAGTCAGTTAGGCCTCCTGCACTAAACGTCTTCATCTTCAAAACGTTTGAAATACCAATCTCTACTGGCATGTCAACTATGCATGAAAACTTCATTGCATGCAAATCATTTATGGGAATGACATCAGGAAATTTGTTGCCAGCATCTCGCAATAATATGCTGTTCAAAAGTTTCTTTCCTTTTTCCTTACGGATTTTATTTGTCTCGCTTTTTTTCATTATATCAAGTGACTGTTCAGTAAATTCATTGACTAGAGTGGCAGAAAGCTTTGCACTAGGGGACTCGTTTAGAGGCAATGATTTTTCAATCTCTAGATAGTCCCCTGGTGCTCTTGCCACACCCATTCCAGCTATTCTTGCATAGGCAGGATCCGTATTGCTTATTTCTGAGCAAAGACGTTCCCCATCACACCTTATTCTGACAACCAGTCTATGTCCTATGGTTGGTGCTACGACAACTGAAGCTTTAGGATTTGAAAATTTTATCTTTCGTTCTATCTCAAGTGAAACTGCAAGGGCATCATCTTTTTCTATGTTTCTTCCAGCTCTTCTATCCACTATGATGTTCTCGTCATTTACAGTTGCAAAGTTCCCGCGCAAGGCCAAGTCCCCATCTTTAAAATCAATGCCTATTCCAATTGCCTCTATTACTCCCCTTCCAACATAATCTGCATGTTGAAATTTGTATCCCAGCATGTTAAAAACTGCAATATCAGACTGGGGGGCAATTCCTTTTCCTACTGATATGACTTGTCCTATGGAGCCATTTCTTGCAATTTTATCAAGGTTGGGAGTTTTTGCAAAACTAAGAGGAGTAGAACCTTTTAGATCTGGATGTGGAAGATCTCCAATACCATCTAGCAGAACATATATCATATGTACATCGGAATTATCAGAAATTTTTAATCAGCTCACTTTTCGAGTTTGTTGTGTTACACATAAACTTTACAATATTTTTTTTATCCGATCTTTGAAAAGGTTTTAAATTACCAGATCCCGATTGTAGTGATA
Organism: Nitrosopumilaceae archaeon; assembly: GCA_035685565.1. Classification (GTDB taxonomy): domain Archaea; phylum Thermoproteota; class Nitrososphaeria; order Nitrososphaerales; family Nitrosopumilaceae; genus TA-20. The sequence goes on from DASSAF010000068.1 coordinate 1,539, forward strand.
TGGGGGATTTGCGTAAAGATTATGTCATTGACAAGTTTGTCATTGTTTCCCCAAACAATCATGTAGCTACAGATTCAAAAAAATGCCCATTCTGTCCTGGAAATGAATCCATGACAAACCCGTCCACACTTTCCCTTGTAGCAAAAGATGGCATGTTGCAAAGGCTTCAGGACAGTGAGGATTATTTTGTTGAAGGATGGTCGGTTAGAGTTTTTGAAAGTAAAAATCCTGTAGTAACTACAGACTCTGAAAATTCTTTTAGTGATAGGCCACTGTATAGCGAACCTGCTTACGGGTATCACTATATTGTGGTTGCGTCTGAAAAACACAAAGACTCTCTTGCTACATTACCTACAGAACAGTGGTCAAATGTTCTGGTAGTCATTCAAGACAGACTTCGTTGGCTCTATACTCAAAGGGGAGTCACATATGTCTCAATTTACGTTAATCATGGCAAAGAGGCAGGAGGCTTTACCACTCATCCTCACATAAACGTCGTAACTTTTTCCACGATTCCTCCAACAATAGAACTGGAGGCAGAGGCCGCACACAGAATCTTAAATGAAAAGGGAATATGCGCAATGTGCCAGGCTGTAACTACAGAGACAGGAGGGCCAAGGCAAATACTGCAAACAGAAGGATTTCTTGCCTTTTGCCCATGGGCACCGTCTCATCCGTATGAATTCTGGATCTATCCAAAAAAACACATAACAAGTTTTTCAAAAATTACGCAAAAGGAGATTAATGATCTATCATTGATATTACGTGCAACATTGGGAGGACTTGCAACTACAATGAAAAATCCTTCTTACAACATGGTCTTTCACCTTTCACCAGAAAAGAAAAACAATAGACAAATCCACTGGCACATCGAAGTATATCCGCAAGATGATTCTTGGTCAGGACTTGAACGAGGATATGGAGTATTTCTAAACAAGATCACTCCAGAAAAAGCTGCAGAAGAATTAGGCTCTTCATGCAGAAAAGAACTTGCTAATCTTGTCGGTATTGTCTAGATGAATTCTGTTTTTCTAATCTAGAGTCAAAAACAACATTGTCATATCAATCACTTGGTTTATTTATTGAACTGAAAAAATAATATCAGTGGCAATTGAAAAATGGGTTGGTGGTGCAAGCCTTGCTTGGTTCATACTTTTTGTTGCTGAAATTTTATCACTGTTTAATTTTCTTGCACATGCTTCACCTACGGAAATGGAAGGATTTGACATTGGACCTAAAATGCTTGAATTTATTTCAATTGGTATTGGACCTGCATTAATTCTAGCTGGTTTGTCATACTTGTTATCACGAAGATATGGCTCAAAATTTATTGGCTCTATGGTTGTTGCTGGTGGAGCCATATTGCTTGGAGGTATGTATTATGCTAACACTTTACTTTCTGCCATAAGTACGTCATACCTTGTTACCGAAGTAAAACTCGGTCCTCCGATATTTATGGCAGTATCAATACCTGTAATGATAATTGGCAGTCTGTTGTTTAAGACCAAACCCAGACCAAAAAAAGACTACTTTTTTGATCGATGATCAACTCTCATAGAATTTGAAAAATGCTTAAACCCCAATTTTTTATAAAATGGCATTACCTCATCTGTACAATCCAGTACAGTTTTGTAGCAGCCTTTTTTTTCTGCATATTGGATTAGTGCCTTGATTAGTTTTAGACCAATTCCTTCTCCTTGATGTTCTTTACTTACTACTACATCTTCGATGTGGCCTACCTTGCCACCGTCATGAATGAATTTTGGCTCGATGAATATGGTGGCAGCACCTATTATTTTTGAATCATGCACTGCAACGTAGATGATGTGATCTGGTATTGATTTGATTTTCTTAAATATTGTTTTAGCTTTTTTTGGAGTTAGATCACTTGCTTTTCTAAGGGAATCTAAAGATTCTAAAAAGCCATTGAAGAGATCCTTTTCCTGTAATTCACGAATTTTTACAGTCATGGTTTGGTATTAGATTCGACCAAGCTTCTCAAGATAGTACTGGTATGCTTTTCTATAGGAAGTTTTGTCTCCAATATCTAGGAAACCTTTTTTAATTAAAAATCCGCTCACCTTGTTTTTGTGGGTAATTGCATTTTTTATCACATCATCCATGCCATAAGGCCTGTTTGGAGGGATTAATTTTAGGATGCCGGGTTCCATCACATAACATCCTACATTGATGTTTCCTTTTACCTCGGGTTTTTCGTTCCATGCTGTTACTTTGTTATTTTTGTCTGTCTCTATGAATCCGTACTGAAGCCTTGTTTTGTATTCAAATAACGCCATTGTGGCAAATGATTTTTTTCTTTTATGATAATCTATCATGTTTTTTAAATTAAAATCAAAAATAGAATCACCATAGGCGCAAACAAAAGTATCATCAATAAATTCTTCAGCTGTCTTTAGCTGACCTGCTGTGGCAAACGGCCTGTTTGCTACAGCATATTCTATTTTTACTCCAAACCTACTTCCATCCTCAAAATAGTCCTCGATCGTTCTTCTCAAATAGCTGACACACAAAACAATGGAATCTATGTGATTCTTTTTTATCCACTCTATCAAATGTTCAAGCAGGGGTTTTTCACCAAGAGGAAGCATTGCTTTTGGAAGAAAAGTCGTATATGGCTGCAGCCTTGTACCTAATCCACCTGCGAGAATGACAGCTTTCACGAAACTATGTTTGAAATTCTGGTATTTATGTTGAAGGATGAAATGGCGCTATATGATTATTTTGAGAAGCTTTTCAAGAACTCCATTTGGACTAGTTCCAAAAATCATGATCATTGGCTCTTTTCCAACGTCGCCCTTGTGAAATATTAAATCTGTAGGCTTTGATGAATTTTTAATTGCATTTTTAATTCCCCATGATACTGTGTTTCCTTCGCTAGCCCTAGTTTTAGCAGGCTCTGATAATCTTTCATAGTGTGACACAGAAAATTTTTTTGAAATTGCTGTTTTGATAAATTCCTTGTCGTATCTTATGTTTATACCAGATCTTATGGCAGGAAACTTTTTTGCCATTTGCAAAACAGCAGATCCAACATGTTTTGAGCCGCCATACTTCAAACTGCCAGTCACTACTGCACTGTTCCCAACCTTTACAATTCTTCCAGAGACTCCCAAGATGTCATTTAATGATTCTGGATTTTTTCTTGAAAAAACAAAGTTTGTCTGAACTTCCGGTATGCATTTGGATATGTTTTTTAAATTTGTAAATTTAAAAATTGCATCTGATAATTCCTTTTCTATTTCATCACCATCGTCTGTTTTTGTTACAAAGATACCTTTTCCAATTTTTTGTGAATTTGCTATGGATTTAAACGAGAATTCTTTTGCAAACTTTACCGCGTTTTTGAGGCTATGGCCTTTTGCAAGACTTGATGCCAACGATGCTGAAAAATTACACCCTCCGCCATGAGTTGTACGATTTATCCTCTTTCCTGAAAAGGAATAAAATTTAGTTTTCTCCAGAACATAGTCTATTACATTTTTCCCGTTCAAATGACCGCCTTTTATCACTACATTTTCTGCACCCATGTGGTGGATCTTGGCTGCAGCTATTCTGACATCTTTAGGTGTCCTTATCTTCATGCCTGCAAGCCTCTCAGCTTCTAATACGTTAGGAGTTATGACAAAAGACAGGGGTACGAGTAATTTTTTAAAAAGAGGAAAGGCCTCATTTTGTAATAAGATTCCACCAGTTGTTGATTCAAACACCGGATCTAAAACTATCGGCATCTTGGTTTCTTTTAATTCAGAATAAATTGTTTTTATTATTGATGAACTATATACCATCCCGATTTTTATCACATCAATATTAAAATCTGACAAAACTGATTCAAGTTGACTTTGAACCATGTCAGAAGAAATTTCTTTAACTTTTAAAAATTTTGATGTATTCTGGCTGGTTATAGCTGATATGACTGTCAGACCATGGATTCCAAGTGTAGCAAATGTTTTCAAATCTGCTTGGATTCCGGCACCCCCTGATGGATCAGATCCTGCTATGGATAATGCAATCACAAATTTAAGACATGAAACTCACGTTTAAATCCAATCATTTGATAGAAACAATGATTTGACTACGCAAATGGGTTCTGCACGCAGGGGAATTGCAACAGAAGAAATGAAAGCAGTTGCAAAAGATGAAGACGTAACCTTAGAGTGGCTAGTACCCAAGATAGCAAACGGTTCCATAATTATTCCGCACAATAATGAAAGACCTCAGAAAATTAGAGTAGTAGGTATTGGAAAAGGAATGAAAACCAAAGTAAATGTAAATATTGGTAATTCTACACTTTCAAATAATTTGGAGGAGGAGATAAAAAAAGCAAAGGTTGCAGTAAAGTATCATGCTGATACTATAATGGATCTTAGTGACGGTGGTGATGTAGGACACTTTAGAAGAACGCTGTTAGATGCTGCACCAATAACATTTGGTACAGTTCCTGTCTATGAGGCATACAACTATGGTGTGGAAAAGAGCAAGAATCCGCTTGATATTACTGAGGATGATTTCCTAAAGGCTTTTGAAAGAAATGTCAAAGACGGCGTTGACTATACCACAATACACTCTGGAATTACAAAAGATATTGCAAAAAGAATTCTTTCAGTAAAAAGGCATGCTGGAATAGTAAGCAAGGGCGGTACCATTACTGCTGCCTGGATGCTAAAGTATGACAAAGAAAATCCATACTTTGAGCATTTTGATTATCTTATAGAATTGGCAAGAAAATATGATGTGACATTTAGCTTGGGAGATGCCCTAAGACCAGGCTCAATTCTGGACTCTCATGATGAATTACAAGTACAGGAAATGATCAATGTATCCAGATTAACAAAACGAGCTCATGAAAAAGACGTGCAGGTTATGGTTGAAGGTCCAGGACATGTTCCATTAAACGAAGTTGCAGCAAACGTTCGACTAGCAAAATCTCTGATTGGAGATGTTCCATACTATGTCTTAGGTCCACTTGTGACCGATATTGCATCTGGCCATGATCACATTGCAAGTGCTATAGGCGCTGCAATTTCGGCAAGTGAAGGTGTAGACTTACTGTGTTATCTTACACCGTCTGAACATTTGGCATTGCCAACTCCAGAAGAAGTAAAGGCAGGATTGATTGCGTATAGAATTGCAGCTCATGCAGGCGATTTGGTAAAGCTGCGGGATAAGGCAATAAAATGGGATATGGAGATGACAGAGGCAAGACGCACATTAAACTGGGAAAAACAAATTGCCCTTTCTATAGACCCAGAGGAGGCAGCTCGCATCCATGGAAGGGTTGGTCAGATAAATGGCAATACAGTTCCATGTACAATGTGTGGTGGAGCTTGTGTGTATATAATGCTCCCACAACAAAGATACAACAATCCTGAAGAGATAGAAAAATTACAACAAACTAGCTAGCACTTTGTCTAATCTTGGTACTGTCTGGTATTTTGAAATTTCATTGGCATAAATCCATCTGTATTCCGAATTCTCCCAATTCAGTTTTATGTTTGGTTCTTTTACAGAAAACAAAAAAGGGAGAATCGTCCATTCGTGATTTGCATACTGTGAGCTTATCTGCATTTGGGGTGCAGTCTTGAGTAGGACAATAGAATCCTCTGTTATCCCTAATTCCTCAAAAATCTCTATCTTTGCTCTTTGTAGTGGTTCTTCATTTCCTTCTATTATGCCACTTATGCCAGCCCACTGTCCCTTCATGCTCTTTACGTTCTGACTACGCTTTAAAATGAGAAATTTGTTCACATGCAAAAGAAAAGATGTGACAATTTTTGTAGAGTACAATTATTTTTCTACAGAGTTTACCATTGATATTAATTTCTTATAAGAATCTTCAAGATCTACATTTTTTGCCAGTCTTTCCTTGGTGGCATTTATGTATTTTATAATTTCCTCAGATTTATTTTCCTGAATTAAAATAAGCATCCTGCCAATGTCTTTCCATAATTCTTCGGCATATCTTCTAATTTCAGGATTTGAAATAATAGTCTCCAAGAGCTCAGCAGACTCTGTCATTATTCCTGCAGTAAGTATTTTTTGAGCTCTAAACGTAGTGCCTGCCATCTTTTCTACCAGTGTAAAGTTTTCTTCCTTTGATAGAATGTTTGCAAGTGTAAGGTTGACAAGATGTGTCATGCCAAGAACCATCGCCATTTTTTTGTCGTGCTCTACGGCATCAATTGAGACAAAAGACGCATCGGGAAAAAGAGATTTTGCCATGAGGAGTTCTTTTTTTGCATCCCTGATTGGAATAGATATGATGTTCTGGCCTTTGAGTTTTTTTGTACCTGGTCCAAACATGGGATGAATGCAAATAGGATTTACCTTGTTTGGGATTTTTAATAATGCGGAAACTGTTTTTGATTTCAGAGATGAAATATCAATGAGATAAGAATCTCGCCTCATTTCTTTTGCAATCAGTCTGATTGTTTCAGGAGTGCGTTTTACTGGGATGGCAAGTATTACATAATCAACATTTAGAATTGCACCAACAAGTGACTTGGCTTTGGTTACTAGCTTGTTTACAATTTCTTTCTCAGAATCAAAGGCAATTACTTCAAAACCCTTCTCTATGAAATACTTTGAAAGCCATTTGCCCATCTGTCCCTCAGAGCCAATGATTGCAATTTTTTTCTTTATCATACTATTTCCTTAATGTCTCATCTATTATTTGCATGCCTTTGTTAAGTAAATCTTCTGGTTGACAGGCAGATATTCTAACAAAATTCTGATAGTTTCCAAAGGCTTCGCCAGGTGCTATTGCTACTCCTAAATCAAGAAGATTATTGATAAAAGATGCAACATCAAAGTTATCCTTTCTTACTTTGGCAAAAAGGTACATTGCTCCATCCGGCTCTACAAAGTCCAACTGCATGTTTTTTGCTTTTTTTATCACAGTGTCTAGTCTATTTTTCATGATTTTTGAATTATCGATTGTGTCTGCATCAAGTGCTCTAAGAGCTACATACTGGATTGGCTCTGCTACATTTGTAATGCACAATGCTTGAAGCTTTGCCATTTTGTCTATTATGTCTGGACTTGATACCGTATAACCAATCCTGAAACCTGTCATGGCATGTGATTTTGAAAACGACTGGGTTATGATGCTTTTATTGTATTCGTAGGCAAGAACGCTTTTCCATTTTCTGTATGCATAGCTTGAGTAGATCTCATCACTTAGAACATAGATATTATTTTTTATTGCAATCTTCATTATGTCGTCTTGAATCTTTTCTGGAAGAATCTTACCAGTTGGGTTGTTAGGATAATTCAGTACGATCATTTTGGTATTGGGATTTATCGTATTTTCAATCTGTTCCATGGATGGTTCCCATTTGGTGTCTAGTGTAGTCTGTATTGTCCTAACCTTGATGCCAGAGTTTAGCGCGTTTTCTCTATACGCTGGCCACGCAGGTTCCATTACTATCATTTCATCACCCAAGTGCAATAGACTAGAAATTGCAAGAAAAACTGAAAATCTTGCGCCTGGTGAAACCATGATGTTCTGAGTTTGGATTTTTACGCCATGTGTCAAGGAAACTTTTTTTGTCAAGGCGTCTCGAAATTCTGGCATTCCTTTAGAATCACCATATTTTGTGTACCCCTTATCGTAAACCTCTGCGAGAGCTGATTTGACAACTTTGGGTGGGAAAAAATCTGGTTCTCCTACTTCCATGTGGATGATTTTTTTTCCTTCCTTTTCCAAAGCTTTGGCTTTTAAAAATATTGAAAGATGTGTTGATTTGTTGGTGGATTGTACCTTGATTGACTCATTTAGCAATAAATTCAAAAATGTCGAAGCTGTCTTTTCATCCAGGCCAATTTCTTTGCATAATGATAGAACTTTTGTTCTAAGCTGGTTCTCTCTTTCCTCATTTGTTACGCCAAGGCCCAAATTATTTTTAAGACTGCCTATTTCTCTTGCAACATCATTTCGTTCTTTTAGCAGTCTTATCATATCAAACGTGATCTTGTTTATCTTATCACGCAGCTTTTCAATGTCAGACATTTCTATTTCAGAACCGATGGTATGAGTCCACTTCTAATGGCATGATCTGCTAGAACAACTGAGACAAGAGAATCTACCACTGGAGGCGCACGCGGAACAACGCATGGGTCGTGTCTTCCTTCCACTATCAACGATGCTGGTTTTTTTGTCTTCATGTCAATGGTATTTTGTTTTTTTGCTATAGAAGAAGCAGGTTTGAAAGCAATTCGAAGAACAATTGGCATTCCAGTTGATAGTCCTCCAAGTATTCCGCCTGCATTGTTTGTCTTGGTTGCCACTTTTCCATTTTTTATTATGTATTCATCATTATTTTCTGAGCCCTTGATTGTAGAGCCATAAAATCCTGAGCCAAACTCAACTCCCTTTACTGCAGGAATTGAGTACAATGCACTACTTAGATCTGATTCTAGGGAGCCAAAGATTGGTTCACCCAAACCTACTGGAACGTTTAGTGTTATGGATTCTATTACACCTCCAACCGAATCCCCACTTCTTCTTGCAGCAAGTATTGCAGTCCGCATTTTTTCTGCTGTTTTGGCATCAGGACATCTGACTTCATTTGAATAAATCGCATTTTTCATCTTTGGTGTAGCTTGATTTTTCATTTTTATGTTGCCAACTTGTGAAGTATAAGAATAGGTGTCAATGTCCAACGTCTTTGAGAGAAGCTTTCTTGCTATTGCCCCTGCCATTACAAACGTGGCAGTCAATCTACCAGAGAATCTTCCGCCTCCGCGATAGTCGTTAAATCCACGGTATTTTATAAAAGCAGGATAATCAGAATGT
>DASSAF010000069.1:0-2810 GCA_035685565.1 Nitrosopumilaceae archaeon
CTGTCTTGCCAGAATAATTTGCTGCCGCAATGTCTATGCTTCCTATACATTTTGCAATTCCTTTTTCTTCGTTGAAAGCTGGAAGTAGAAACGAAGCAGACATGTGAGAATCATTTTTTAATGCTGGATGTCTTGTTCGACGGATCCATTGTGGCGTCTTTGCTTCATATATAAAATAAGCAATATAATATTTGAAGGCAAGAATATTTGAGATATTAAGAGCAACATAGGATGCAGCTGGAGAATCTGAGGTAACTTGCGCAAGATTAAGTGAGACATAAGTTATTGCTCCTGCACTAAAGAGCAAAATAACAAGAAAGATGTATTCATCGATATAGCTCCTTTGAATTATGGTTTGAGATTTTGTTGGTTTGGGTAGAGTTATTACGTTAAAGAGAAGTGACTCAATAAACAAGGCACCTACTATACCACAACTAATTATCCCTGCTTGTATGTATGGCACGGGAGAGCTGAATCCTAATTTTGTGAACAAAATAATAATCAGAAATTCAGCTACGAGATACGTCAAAGCACAAAGTACTCCATGGAATAAAATTCTAGCTCGTGTTGAAAGTGAGCCACGCACGACAAGTGCTAGTGACAAAAAGAAAATAAAGAAAAGAAGTTGCGTATCTATTGGTACGTCTAATTGTGTGGGGGCGTTAAAGTGACCCACGTAAAGATGCCCGGTTAGATAATACGCTGGAAAATGGAAGAACTGTAACATTCCTGCAAGAATCTTTTTTTCTGTTATCTGGAGAATTGTATCGAATTTTATGAGAAAATAAGATATGACGACAGCACATAACATGAATCGTACAGGAAAATAGTAAAGAGCTCTTTTGACGATGTTTGATGATTGCATCTATATCTCATCTTATTTTTTAGTTATTATTTGTAATGTAGTTTAATTGGGAACAGACCCCAGCTCAAATCCTTTAAATCCTGACTTTATTATTTCAAAAGACTCTGGACCGTGATTAAATATCAGATCTATCACTGACATGTATGGCAAAAATCCTAATTTCATAAACTGTTGTGTATAAACGGGATGTTCATAATTATTGAATAACAGTTTTATTTTATTTTTTTCAAAAAGATTTTCATCCATATATTTTGCTCCTATGATACCAGACAGATAAGCATCTGCTCCAACTGTTTGACAAATCTCCAATATCAATTCAGTTTTTGAGTTTTTGAGGGTCATTTCAGATGTTTTTTTAATTGGAATGTCAATGCCGAGAATTTCAAAGAGTGCCTTCAGTAATTCCAAATTATGATCTGCAAGTAGTTTGAGTTTTCTTTTGTATATGTTTTCAAAAATTCCAATGTATTTGTCATAGAAAGCAGCTTTACCGTAATTGACCTGAAATGTTCTTAGATGTAATTCTTCCCATGGTACACCGTTTTGTTCTGTCTCGTTAATGTTGACCTTGTTTATTGCTTGTCCCCAATCATGGACTATTGGCACCGTTAACCATTGTGCCCCATTAGATGTCTTTATCCTATTTCTATTTTGGTAACCTTTGTTTCTATATTGTACGTGATCTCCTATGACCAACAAATCACTCAGATGTACCTTATTGAAGAAACCTAACCATGGTAAGAAATCTGGTTGATGTATACTTAGTATCATACCAAATCACTGATGAATTACTTTGTTTAATGATTCTGTTACATAGATTACATCTTCTTCAGTCATGAACGGATTTACTGGAAGTGTAAGTTGATGTTTCATAACTTCTTCCGCAACAGGGCATTCCCCCTCCCTATAACCTAGGTTTTGATACACAGGTTGCAAATGACATAATGTCGGATAAAGTATTCCTGCATCAATGAAATACTGTTCTCTAAGAATGGATCTCACTTTGTTTCTATCTATTCCTTTGTCAAGAACGGTAATGAATTTCCAGTAAGAGTGTGTTGGATTTGTATTAGGCAAACATTTTACTCCATCAATCTTGGCTAGTTCTCTTTCATATTGTGCTGCAATCATTCTTCTCTTTTCCAAATGTTTTTCCAATTTTTCTAGTTGGTTTATGCCTAAAGCTGCGGTGATTTCACTCATCATAAAGTCATATCCAAACTTGTCAAAAACTTCAATTCTACCTTCTCCACCAATTCCGCCCTGATGTCTGAAAGCCTCAGCAAATTCCTGTAACTTTTCATCGTCAGTTGTTATCATCCCTCCCGTACCAGTTGGAATAATCTTTGTAGCAAAAAAGCTAAAACAGCCGCCTATTCCCAATGAACCAACCTTTTTACCATTAAATTCTGCCCCATGGGCATGAGAACAATCCTCCATTAAGAAGATGTTCCTCTCTTTACAAATTTTGGCCAGATTATCCATTTCTGGTTCAGGCAAACCAGCCAAATGTACAACCATGATGACTTTGGTTTTTGAAGTTATCTTTCTTTTTACATCATCGATATCCAAACAAAATGTATTAGGATTCATATCAGCAAAAACAGGTTTGCCTCCTGCGTACAAAACAGTATTAGGACAAGCGATAAATGTATTGCATGGAATAATTACTTCTGCATCCTTAACATCACAATAAGATAGAACGATTTCCAATGCAGCTGTAGCACTACTAACTGCTATACCATATTTTGTCCCAATGTATTTACTAAATAAATCCTCAAATTTTTTAGTGTATGGACCAAGAACTAATTTCTTTGACTTTAGAATTATCTTTACATCGTCTGAAATTTTTTCAATGTCTGCATCTTCAAAGAATGGTATGGCACTAGATATTTTTTTCAATGGTGTGGATTTTACAGTCATGTTATGGAATTTTTAATGTAAT
>DASSAF010000070.1:0-2051 GCA_035685565.1 Nitrosopumilaceae archaeon
TTCAAAAAAGTCAGAGTGCCAAAATTACTTGCTACCCTAATGGAATCTGAAGCAAGTTTCAACGATGCAACCGGTGTTATAATATTTTCATCAATAATTGCAATAGCAGTAGCACAGGGATCCACACTGGGAACAACAGAGGTTAATGCTGGAATAAATGTAAATATTATTGATGAATTGGAACACTTCGCACTAGTATTTTTTGGAGGAATAGCTGTGGGATTAGCTATTTCTGCAGCAGCACATAGATTACACAAATTATTAGATGATCCATTTTCAGAAACAGCTCTTTCAGTTGCAGTAATGTTTGGCTCTGTGGTAGTTGCAAATTCATTAGGTATGTCAGGTCTAATAGCAGCAGCTGTTGCAGGACTATACTTTGGAAACATAACTATGAAGAGTGAAAAAATCATTAGCCCCAAAGTAAGAACATATACTTCCAATTTTTGGGAGATGATTGCCTTTTTTGCTAATTCTTTAGCATTCCTCTACTTAGGATTAAGCATGGATTTGATACGAATTGGTCAAAATCTTCCATTGATAATGTTGGCGTTTGTTGTTGTTTTGGCTGCAAGAGCTGTATCCACTTATCCAATACTCCGTTTAACTAACAAATTTACTAAAGAAAAAATTCCATGGCCGTGGAGAAATGTGGTGTGGATTGGCGGCATGAGAGGTGCGTTGTCTGTAGCATTGGTTGCAACACTGCCTGAAAGTGAGTTTAAGGTAACCCTGCAGACAATAACTTTTGGTGTGGTGTTGTCATCTTTAATAATTCAATTTCCAGCATTATCAAGATACATCAAAAAAGCATTTCCAGGCAATATTCCAGAAGAAACGCTATAATCAAAAGAAATATCGCAATATTAATCTCAAGCACTAGATAAAGTGATTTTAATGAAGTTTTTTGAACAAACAAAGAACAATGATGTGTTAATCTCTGAGGGAATTTCACTTGCCAAGCTAAACAAACACAAGAATGCGATATCATTTTTTGACAAGGTTCTAAAAATAGATCCTCAAAATGTTGATGCCTTGTACCACAAAGGTCTTGCATTAACTAATCTCGAAAAAAATAGAGATGCCATATCATGCTTTGAAAAGATTTTAGAAATAGATCCAAAACATGTCGCTGCTCTTAACAACATTGGAAATGTGCTTGCAGAGATTGGTCATTATGAACAGGCCATAATATCATATGACAAAGCATTAGAAATCAAACCAGATTATGCTGCATCCTTTTACAATAAAGCAATTGCAAAAAATAAACTTGGACTATACGAAGAAGCAATATCTTGTCTTGATCATTGTCTAGAATTAGAACCACGTAATACTGATGCGTTATTTTACAAAGGACTAGTACTTGGCAAACAGAAAAAACATGAGGAAGCACTTGCTTGTTTTGATGACATGCTCAAGACAGATCCTCAACACAATGAAGCCTTATTTTACAGAGGAACAGAGCTAGCAGAGCTTGGCAGACATTTAGATGCCATTAGGGTATTTGACCAAGTTTTAAAAGAACATCCAAAAAATGGCAATGTGATATATGCAAAATCCCGTAGCAAGGCAGAGATTGGCGAAATTGACGAGTCCTTGATTCTACTTGCAGAAGCTATATCACATTACGGTAAAACTATTAAAAACTGGGCAATAAAGGACAAATCATTTAAGAGTATAAAAGATGATTTGAGATTTAGAGCACTAGTAAAATAGGTGAAAAAATTGTCTGATGATTTAATAAAAACAGTTCAAAAACTAATTGATTCGGGAAAAGGAGATAGTAACAGATTACATGAGATTTTCAATGTATTAAAACATGGAACTCCGCTATACATGTCAGATTACAAATATGTACAAAGTCTAATTAAAACTCTGGAAGAACAAGAACAAATTAAATCTGAAATAGAAATCAAATCAAAAAACACCAAATCACAAAATAAAAAATCAGAAAAAATTCACTCAAGAGAAGACAGTACTATTACAATTCTAAAAAATCGACTTGCTGCTGGAGAGATTACCATTGAAGAGTTTCAAGAACTAAAGAAAGT
>DASSAF010000071.1:0-8554 GCA_035685565.1 Nitrosopumilaceae archaeon
CAGACCCTAATACTGTAATGTTTTTTATCTCCATTAAAAAAAGTGTTATTAGAACCCTTTCTAAGTTATTCGATCCTAAAGATTTTGATCATATTAAATCAAGAGGAATTGACTATAAACTGCCTATGATTGATTTTAAATGAGCAGGCAAATCTGGAAGATCTCCTGTGTGGCTGATATTATTTTGCAAAACATCTGGTCCTATCCTACAAACCTTCTGGGTTCCAATCAACGTATCAATACCATGTTCTATGTCTTTTAGTGGCAAAATATTTTCTAGTTTTTCAATCAAGATGTTTTCAGTTTCATACTTGTTTATGGCGTATTGGAGTAAGATCAATCTGTCATTTAACGAGAGACTTTCCATTTTATTAGAATCATTGTGTGCAATAAAAAAGGTTGCTAAAATTTAGTAAATTGAACATAGCTATCTTCTTAAAACCCAAAAACAAAGGTAAGCGAGATTTTGGACGTAGAAAAATTTACAGATGATGTTTATGCAATTGCGCAGAGATTATCTGAAGGAAAATCACCTGAGATAAAATCAAAAATAAATTTTGTTCGTGAAAGGTTAATTGAATTATACACACAAAATCTTGTAAAGATTAATCATTCAGTACTTGAGATAATATGTGCCTCAAATCTTATTGCTGAAGGATATACGGTAGATGTTGAACAACACTTGTCTGACATACTAGTTTGTGATGTATTTGCAAACAAGGGCGATGGAACTTTCATCATGGAAATTGAGACAGGGTTTACACCCCCAGATCATGCGTTAGATACTATAGATTACTATGTAGCAAGAATTGCAAGTAAGATATCAAGATATAGTAAGTATTGTTCCAAATTTGCTTTAGCAACACCGGTTGTTGGAATTTTACCAATCCCAAAATTATTTTTAAAGCCACCGATCAAAAGAACTCTTGAAGAGATACAAAAAATTAAAGATCTTTGTGATAGATTTTACAAGAATCCGCCTATTGAACCTGATGATATCTTAAACGCCAGACTACATTCTGTTTATTTAATTAATATAGACAAATGCTTTGCAAAACAACTTGATCCATATGCATATCTTGAGCTAACTGAAAAACTACAAGAAAAAAGCGGATTAGATTTGTAACTATGATTATAATTTAGAATTACGTCTTTCTTCCACACAATTTTTTATTTCTGTTGAAGTGTGCTCTTTAATTGGTTTTCCACACATTGCACAAGTTGGATTTGGTTGTATTGGTTTGCGCTCAAATTTCATAGTTTATTTTACCTTTTAGAATATATAATTACTAATCTTATGATTTTTCTTGTGCATTCTTTAATTGCATAACTGAACGCAGAATAAGACTAGATATTCCAAGATGCGCTGTAAGAAAATTTGCTGTTTCTTCTAGTGCGTTATTTCCCCGATATCCTTCATCATACGTGATTTCGATTTCACCCTTATCTGTCTCAATGTATGCGGTGATAAGCGAATATGGACCAAGTTTTGCGTCTTTATTTTGTATGTAAAGATTCAAGGAAATATTTTTGACCACATATCCTTGCTCAATAAAATTTCCAGAAGATAAAAGAATGATTGTTTTGTCTGGTACTTTGTTTATTCTTTCAGGGCTGACAACATCTATGACTTTCATTATAATTTAACGGAGGATCTTTCTAAATAATTTTACTATACTCTACGAATTCATAAATTTACATGAAAATAATTTTTGGTTTTGAGATAATTAGTCTATCAGTAGTTTTACTTATTTTTCTTCGTCAATGCTTCCACCCTGTCCATAGATTGCAGGCATGGTAAATGTACTGGTAACATGTGGCGTGTTTCGCACTTTGGATATTGCAGAATCTATTTTCATTGAGTTATCTGCAGATATTTTAACAAATACGTCGTATTTTCCCATGACGCCATTTACCTCAACTACTTCAGGCAAAACCTTAATTTTGGATATGACATCTTTTTCACGTCCAGGTACGCATGTTGCTAAAATGTATGCTAACATGTGATGCAAAAGAAATTTTACTAATAAAAAGGCTTAGTTGATTTTCACTTTATTTGATAAAAAAACTGTACCTAGAACACCGATAGTTAAAATCAACATAGCAATAGGACCAAATTCTGGAATCACGGTAGTACCAAATATTTGTAGTTGAGTTGCATCAACAGGTATCATACAATCTAGTATCCTGTCTGATGGAGTTTCTATTTGTACACACTGTGAAGTAAAACCGTCAATTTTTACAACCAACAAAGAACCAGGAGCATCTATGATTTTCTTTGGAATTTGAAATTCTTGCATTACAGAACCACTAGATATTGCACTTGCATTAACTGTAACAGTAAGAGAATTATCTATTGTAGAAATTGAAACATCGCTATATTTAATCAAACTAGTATTATTGCTTCTAACTTTTATGGCATAATCTCCAACTGGAATTAATTGTGTTTGCCCTACTTGAACTACAAATGATGTGCTTCCGCTCTGATCGACATATTTTATTTTAACATTATAGGTACCAGGAGTAGCACCTTCATCTAATACAAAATCATGACTAAACAGATTATTGGATAAGCTGACCTGACCTACGTCGTACACATTGCCTATTGGATTTATGATCATAATTGTAACAGGATTGTTATTGACAACCTTAGCTACAGAGCCTGAAATGATGACTTTGTCACCTAGTTGGTAAACAGGTTTATTTGTAGTTGCTATAATGCCAGTTGATCCTACTTGGGCATGTACATTATTTACAACAAAAATAGCAAGAACTGATATCATCAAAAGTGCAATTGCTAGCCGCATGAAGATTTTGGTAAAGTTTTATTGTATTTAATTGTAGGTTTACAAGTGTTGACACTATAGATATGCGTCTAACCCTGTTTTTTTAGATGCCCCTAATTGCTGCTTTTCTAGAACCTTTGACATTTTATCTCCCATGCTTTTAGCTGCAGTAACTTTTCTTTTTCCAATCCAATAATATGTCTCATCAGTGGTATCTTTTGCAATAAGAACAACTAGTCTACCGGCGTCTTTTCTGCCTGTACGACCCTTTCTTTGTATGTATCTGATTGAGCTTGGCACATTATCGAAAAAAACAACAAGGTTTACCTCTGATATGTCTAATCCTTCCTCACCAACACGCGTAGCTACTAGTACTTTGTATTCACCATCCCGAAATTTTTGTACTGTTTCAATCTGTTTTTTTTGCTTGAGTCCTGTTTCACCTGCTTTGCCAATCAAAAATCCTGCAGCAATGCCCATTTCAATTAGTTTTTGATGAATCACATCCACTGAATCTCTGTAGCTTGTAAAAACAAGCGCCTTGCCCTGAAGCGATTCTATGATTTCTTTTAATTTTATTATTTTAGAGTGTTCAATTCCTTTTGATTGAGCAAGTTTTGCAAGTCTTATGGCCTTGGCAAAATTTAGGTCATTTTCAAAAAGATCCTTTATTCCAATTCCTTTTTTTGCCTGTGTACGCTCACAAAACCTCAAAAATGATGTGATGCCATGAGATTCCAGAACATTTAGTGCGTGAATTATTCTTATTGCAGTAAAAAGTGGCTTTGCAGCCTTTCTATTTTGTCGTATTACAAATTCCCGTACACGCAAGAGTTGTGATAATGATTTGTTATCAGAGAGATTCAGACCAGCTCTTCTCAAATCTTGATATCGTGATTCAAGTGCTGCCTTGATGCATGCTTGAATTTCTTTCATCTCTGGTGGAAGATCAACTGTAATCCATTGAGTGTTGGTTTGCTGAACATATGGTACCACATCAGGGCTTTCTTCATTTCTTTGAGCTATGCTTGTAATTTTTAAAATGTTAAGAATTTCAGTTGCCTTGTCTTTTTCGCTTGGAAGTGTAGCGGTCATGCCTAAAATTCTTACATCTGCACTCTGGAATCTTTCTGCAATTCCAGAATACGCATAATCACCTATTGTGCGATGCGCTTCATCAAAAATTAGCAAGACGAATTGAGTAGGAGATACAATTTGCCTATCAAGATCGTTTTTTGTAATCTCAGGTGTGGCACATATTACACTATTCATCCACAGCTTTTTTCTTTTTGTAACCGGATCTTCACCTGTTATTAGGGCAATATCATCTATGAGAAGATTTTTTTTTAAAAATTCGTAATGCTGGTGTGCCAGAACTCGAGTTGGAGCAAGAAACAGCACTCCTCCGGTCCTTCTTGACAAATATTCCGCAATAACCTGCAGTGCTACTGTTGTCTTGCCCAATCCAGTAGGAAGGACCACCAGACAGTTTTCTTTTATTGCCTGATTTGCAAGATTTACCTGATACTCTCTATACTCAATTGATTCAGGCTTGATTAGCTTGTGTTTGAAATATTGTAAATCCAATTAACTTTCATCTTCTTTTAGACAAGTAAAAAGTTTCTTTCAATTTCATCTTTGCAACAATGCACGTATATGAATACGAGGTTATAACGATCATAAAATAAGACTAGATATGAATCATAACATAACAGGATCGTACTCTCACAATATTGAAATTAGCTAAATAATGTGCGTTTATTATGAAACTTGTGGAGGTGTGCAAATTTGGAGCCTCTTGAATTTTGTGATCTTTGCTTTCAGCGAGGAAAGACAAATCTTTGTGAAACCTACAAAAATACATTTACAAAAATCAGCCCATTACATTTCACACAACAAACAAGACTAGATAAAATTCTAAATAGATTAGAAATAAGACCGCGATTAATAGACAGGCGTTGGACATGCGTCATTGATTCGTCAAAAAGAAAGGAGTTTCTTGATTCATTATATGGGATTAGTGTTACAATGCATACTTTGGATGATCACGTAAAGGTCTTGACAAAACTATACAAACCTGAATCAAGAAAACTGGGAGCACTTGAAGAGTTTGAGCTTCCAAGTATAGAATCATGGGAGGAGTTTAATCCAAAATCCAGGGTCTGGGACATGGTCAAAGTCAAACAAAAAAATGAAAAGTTTTTTGCCAAAATCAATCTTGGCAATATTTTAAAACATTCCAGTTTTGAAGGAACTAGTTATTTCCGTGCTTATTTGAATAATGATTTACCAGTACTTGCACCAATGGAAAAGCGTGGCGCATACAACATAATGGCCACTATTACAGAACCTGCTACCACATACTGGAAAACAGATAGTACCAATGAACATGGGTTTATTGAAAATAAGCAGCTAACTAACATTCCAGATGAAATTTTCAATATTTTACGGAGGCTTGCAACTACAAATAAAAAAATTCCAGAAATGTTAATTTTTGAAAACGAAGATCATGAGATTGTAAAAACAATACTAGGATGTATCAAAATTGACTTGATAAAATCCACTGAGACAATTACATCTTTATTTGATAAAACTTCGGTAACCCCAATAACAATTGAAAATTTAGAAAAAGAGCGCCTTCAAGCAATGCTCGATATAATTACAGAAATTGGTGGTAAGATTGAAAGCGGGAATGAGCATTTCACCATATCAGGAAAGAAAGGCTCTGTAAAACTAACTTTTGTAGATAATGACAAAAGCATTCAGGATGGTGTTGAGATTCGAATTTCAATATCTGCGTTTGAAGACCCATCTAGATTTACAGAAATTTTATACATGATAAAAAAACGATTAGGTCTTCAGGATCTACCACTTGAAACCATGGTCAGCCAGCATTGGCCAATAATAACAGATGCGGATTTACAATATGTGGTACAGTCTGCAATTTCATGGTGGGCAAGTAACTCTGTTTTGGCATCAAACATAATTGGTGAAAAAAATAAGTTTACCAGAGTAAAAGAATGGTTTTCAAAAATTAAAGAAGGTAAAATCAGATCAAATTTAGATACCATTACACTAGGAAAGATTATCAAATTCAAAGAAGCTAAACAATAATGTACTAGTTAAAACATAAAATCAATATGAACAAACCCTTTGAGCGCCCTACATGGGATGAATATTTTATGCTGCAAGCAGAATTGGCAAAGCTTCGCTCAAACTGTATAACAAGACAGGTGGGAGCTGTAATAGTACGTGATCACAGACAGATAGCAACTGGATATAACGGGACTCCGCCTGGCGTGACAAATTGCTATGAAGGAGGATGTAAACGCTGCATCCTACGCAGTGAGGGAAAATTACAGTCAGGAGAGGGCCTTGATAGATGTATTTGCAATCATGCAGAGGCAAACGCCATAATGAATTGCGCCATACTGGGGGTAGGTTCTGGCACAAAAGACACCACACTTTACACTACTTTTGTAACATGTCTTGAATGTAGCAAGATGGCAATTACAATTGGAATTAGACGCATTGTATGTCTTGGTTCATATCCAGAAACTGATTTTGATCTTTTAAAAGAAGCCGGAATCCAAATTGATATTTTAGACAAGAAAAAAATTCAATATTGGATAAACATCTTGCTTGAGGATTCAGCAATGAACCTTATTCCAACAAACTAGGTATAACATATGCAACAAAATATCATAGGTGCAGTAGATGAAGTAACAACAACAATGCCGCCGGCATTACTTGTTTCTGCAACATATGATAGTCAAAAAAAATCCGTGGTTCTTAAATTCTATGAACCAAATTCAAAAAAAATTCTTTTGTGGACTGACAATACTGGGCACAAACCATACTGTTATTCCAAACTAGATCCTGAAGAACTAAAATTTTTATCAGATAGAAAAGATGTCTTGGAGTTAAAAAAAACTGAAAAAATAGATCTTCTCAAAGACAGAACAATTACTGTGACAAAAATCATAGTTGCAGACCCTCTTGCCATAGGTGGCACTCAGACAGACAAGAGCATTAGAAACATAATTGAGACTTGGGAGTCTGACATAAAATATTATGAGAATTATCTTTATGATTATTCTCTTATTGTTGGTAAATATTATACCATCACAAATGGCAAATTAGAAGAATATAGCTATAAAATTCCAGATGAAGTTCAACTTGCACTAAAAGGATTATTGTATGACAAGGTTACAAACATGGGAATTATTGATTCTAAAGAGTTTCAAAATCACATATCAGATTGGGCAAATTTACTAAACCAACCGATTCCAAAAATTAGAAGAGTGAGTTTTGATATTGAGGTAGAGTCTGAAATAGGAAGAATTCCAGATGCAAAAATAGCTGATAAAAAAATTACAGCAGTTGGGTTCTCTGGAAGCGATGGTCTAAAGCAAGTCTTTGTGTTACAAAAAAAAGACAAGCAATCTGGAAAAAGTGAGCTAGAGTCAGACATCAAAATTTCATTTTATGCTGAAGACAAAGAAAAAGAAATGATACAAGACACTTTTAAAATTTTAACTGAGTATCCGTTTGTAATTACATATAACGGTGATGATTTTGATATGCCATATATTTACAACAGAGCTGAAAGACTAGGAATAGATTCTAAAGAGATCCCACTAATCATGATGAGGGACTCTGCCACTTTGAAACACGGCGTACATATTGATTTGTACAGAACGTTTTCAAATCGCTCGTTTCAGATTTACGCATTTAGTCACAAGTATAATGATTTTTCACTAAATAGTGTTGCGGAAGGACTGCTAGGCGAATCAAAAATAGAGTATGATGGTGCGCTTGATGATCTTTCACTATACGAGCTTGCAAACTATTGTTACAATGATGCCAAGTTAACACAAAATCTGACAAGCTTTAACAACGATTTGTTAATGGATTTACTAGTTGTCATAACAAGAATTGCAAGAATGCCAATTGATGACATTTCAAGAATGGGAGTATCACAATGGATTCGTAGTTTGTTTTATTTTGAACATAGAAAGCACAATTTTTTGATTCCTCAAAGACAAGAACTTGATCAAAAATCCCCATCTGCATCCACAGAAGCAATCATAAAAGACAAGAAATATCGCGGAGGGCTAGTTGTAGAGCCAACTGCTGGAATTCATTTTGATGTATCAGTAATGGACTTTGCAAGTCTGTATCCCAGTATTATCAAGGTACGAAATTTGTCCTATGAGACAGTACGATGCATTCATGACGAGTGTAAGAAAAACACCATTCCTGGAACAAACCACTGGGTATGTACACGCAAAAATGGTCTAACTGCAGTTTTGATTGGCTCTTTGCGTGATTTAAGAGTAAACTATTACAAAAGTCTTGCAAAAAATCCCTCGCTTGATGAAGATCAAAAACAACTGTATATGGTTGTAAGCCAGGCGCTCAAAGTCATACTCAATGCAAGCTATGGGGTAATGGGCGCTGAAATATTTCCGCTTTATTGTTTACCGGTAGCAGAGGCAACTACTGCAGTTGGCAGATATACCATTTTGGAGACAATTGAAAAATGTAAATCAGTTGGCATCGAAGTATTATATGGTGATACTGATTCATTATTCCTAAAAGGCCCTACAAAAGATCAGATTCATACAGTAGTAAGCTGGGCAAAAGAGCAATTTGGAGTAGATTTAGATCTTGACAAAGAGTATAGATATGTGGTACTAAGTACAAGAAAGAAAAACTATCTTGGTGTACAAAAAGATGGTAAGGTCGATGTCAAAGGCCTTACT
>DASSAF010000072.1:0-4528 GCA_035685565.1 Nitrosopumilaceae archaeon
AAATATGCTTTTCAAAATTATGACAGGACAAGACATGTTCGTGCTTCACTTAGGGAAAAAACAATTTCTCATAAACACGCACGTGAAATTGCAGTTACAATAAAAGGCATGTCAATAGAAACTGCCAGAGATTATCTACAAGATGTCATAAGACTGAAACGTGCAGTACCGTTTAGAAGATATAACAATGAGGTCGGACACAAATCAGATACAGGAGTAATGGCTGGACGATATCCGCAAAAAGCAGCTACTGAATTTGTTAAACTCATTGATAATTTAGAATCAAACGCAGAATACCGCGGGATGGATTTGGACAGATTAAAAATAATAAATGCTACCGTACATAAAGGAAGAAAACTTCAAAGGTTTACTCCACGTGCAATGGGGAGAGCATCGCCAAAAGTTGATATACTAACACATGTGGAGCTCGTAGCTCAGGAGATTTAAAATGTCATCAGTAAAAAATGTGATAAATGATAGTTACAAACTCATGCTTCTAAAAGACTATCTTAGAGAAGCAATTAAAGAAGCAGGATTTTCTGAAGTTGATATACAAAAAACACCGACAGGAACGCGTGTCGGATTGCATGTTACAAGACCTGGCATAGTAATAGGCAGAAAAGGTTCTGGAATACGTGATCTGACAAAAGTTTTAGAAAAAGACTTTGATCTTAAGAATCCACAAATTTCAGTTATAGAAATTATCAGACCGGAACTTCAACCAAGTGTGATGTGTAATAGGATGTCACAACATCTTGCAAGAGGAACCGCATTTAGACGTGCTGTGATGTGGACTATGCAAACAATAATGAATGCCGGTGCAATGGGCGTACAAATTACAACTTCAGGAAAATTAAGAGGTGATAGATCTTCTTTTGAAAAACACAGCAAAGGAATTCTGCCAAGAGCTGGCCATTTTGCAGATGTTATAGTTTCTGAAGATATTGTTCATGTTCAAACAAAGATGGGTCTAATTGGAGTACGAATTAGAATTGCAATAAAGGAGAGATACATTCCAGAATTTGAACTTAGAGTGATGAAAAAAGAGGCAATAATAGCAAAACCGCCGGTAATAGAAGAAAAAGAAATTGAAGAAAAAGAAATAGCAGAAATAGCGGAAATAGCGGAAATTCCAGCAGATCCGACAAAACCAAGGACTGAAAGTGAACTAATTGAAATCGAAGAAAAACTTGTTGAACAAGTAGAGACTTTTGAAGAAATTGAGGAGGAATTAAAATAATGACACGGATGAAAATGAAAACAATACGTCAATTCAATGAAACTGATCTAAAAGATAGATTAGAACAACTTCGTTCAGAACTTACAAAATTACGTATAGAGTCATCAAAAGGCACTCTTAAAAAAGAAAGTGGTAAACTAAAACCATTGCGAAGAGATATTGCTAGACTGTTAACAAGATTAAATGAGATGAAAAAACAATGATCACTCAAGAAAATCTATTCATCCATGAATTAATAGGATTAGAAGCTACCGTACTGAAAAGTAATAATGAACAAATCACTGGTATTTCAGGAAAGATTATAGACGAAACAAAATCAATGTTATTTCTAAATACAATAAACGGCATTAAAAAAATACCAAAAGAAATTGTAGAATGGAAGTTTTCTTTTGGTAAAAACGAATCTATCGTGAACGGAAACTTGTTAATAAAAAGACCTCAGGAAAGATTGGGAGGAAAAACATGACCCGTAATATTGGTATTCCTGTAACAGCACCTACAACAGAATGTGCTGATCATCTTTGTCCATTTCATGGTACGCTTAGTGTACGTGGAAAATTAATTCAGGGCAAAGTAGTAAGTGCAAAGGCGCCAAAAATGGTTGTTGTTCAACAAGAAACTCCAAAGTTTATTACAAAATACAAAAGATATGCAAGAAGTCAAAGCAAAACTCATGCATACAAACCATCTTGTATTGATGTAAAAGAAGGAGATATTGTTCTAACCGCAGAGTGTAAGCCTATCTCAAAGAGTGTTTCATTTGTAGTCGTGGAGGTCAAGTCATAATGGGCGCAACTAAAAGTCGTGCAGTATCTGCAAAAGGCGTTCAAGAATTCCGACCATATATTACTAGAGCGCTTCCACTAGGAGCTCAAATTATCTGTGCAGACAATACAGGTGCAAAAGTTTTAGAAATTATAATGGTTCAAAAAACAAAAACCAGAGTTTCAAGATATCCTTCTGCGGCTGTAGGTGATTTTGTAAACGTAGTTGTAAAAAAAGGACCAGGAGAATTACGGGGTCAAATTTTTGGAGCCGTTGTAATAAGACAAAAATATCCAATTAAACGACTTAACGGAGTAAGACTTTGTTTTGAAGATAATGCAGGTGTACTGGTTACACCTGAAGGTGAGATCAAGGGAACTGAGATCAAAGGTCCTGTTGCAGCAGAAGCATCAGAAAAGTGGCCAAGAATAGCTAATCTTGCGTCTATGGTGGTATAAAATGAAGCCAACAATAATACGAAACAGCATGATTTACCAAGCACCACATCATTTTAAGAGCAAACAACTGGGGTCGATGCTTTCCAAAGAATTACAAGAAAAATATCATAAACATAGCGCGCGCGTAGTTGAAGGCGATAATGTAAAAGTGATGCGTGGTGAATTCAAAGGAATTGAAGGCAAGGTAACTCAGGTGTCTTCAGAAAAAAATGGAGTGGCAATTGAGGGAATAAAACGTGAAAAACTCAAAGGTGGTAATGTCGATCTTTACATTCATACATCAAATCTTATGATTACCAACTTAAATCTGGAGGACAAATGGAGACAAAACAGACTTGAAGGACAAAAAACAAAGACTGTGAAAGAAAAACCGGTGGAATCTCAAAAAGAAATTTCAAAACCAAAAGAAATTATTGAAACTAAAGCAAAATCCAACGAAATTAAAGAAAAATCAAAACAAATCAAAGAAAGACCAAAAACAACAAAGTCTAAAGAGAAAATTACTAAATCAGAAAAACTACCAGAAAAAAAAGGAAAACAAACAAAAACAGCTAAATCGGTAAAAAAGGAGACTAACTAATGGTAAGCATAGCAGGAAGCAAGAAATTAAAACGCCAAATGGCCCCAATTTTCTGGGGCATTACTAGAAAGGATTCTAGATTTGTAGTAACGGTAAAGCCTGGGGGTCATTCAAAACATCTTGCAATACCAAGTGCTGTCTTTATACGTGATACCTTAAAACTTGTAAATACACTAAGAGAAGTAAAATCAGTAATTTATGGAGGAAAAGTAAAGGTGGATGGTGTTACACGACGATCACTACACCACGGAATTGGTCTTATGGATGTGGTAGAGCTTGAAGGTATTCCAGATGTTTATAGACTGGTACCAAAGAATTCCTTTGTACTACGGCCAATTAAGATAAATCCATCTGAAAAGACTAAGAAACTACTCCAAGTAACAAAAAAAGCCACAATAAAAAATTCTAAAATGCAAATTGGATTTCATGATGGTCGTACTCTCATCTCTGACGCAAAAGTAAATATCGGTGATACTTGTGTTATGCAAATATCAGAGACTAAAATTCTTGATATTATAAAATTAGAGAAAGGTGCTCAGGTTGTCATAACAAGCGGAATTAATGCAGGTCATGTTGGTAAAGTTATTGAAATAAAAGAAGGAACATTTGTACTTCCACGACGTGCGTTAGTAGATATTGGTGAAAGACAAATTGACATCCCATCAGAGCTTGTGATGGCAGTAGGAAAAGACAAGCCAGTGATACAAATAGAGTGAGTATTATGTCGCAAAAATTAGAATCCAAAATGAAGAAAATAACAGTTGCGAAAGTAGTACTAAACATGGGAGTAGGTAAATCAGGTGAACCAATTGAGAAAGCAAAACGTGCCCTTGAACAGATTGCTGGACAACAACCAAGTCCTCGTATGGCAAAAGCAACACAAAGAGATTGGGGTGTGCACAAAGGTGAGCCCATAGGTGTAGCTGTAACTCTTAGAAGAGAACCTGCGATTGAACTAATTAAAAGATTATTTGATGCAAAGGGTAAGCAGATAAAGGGTTCATCTTTTGATGATTTTGGAAATCTTTCATTTGGAATAAAAGAACACATCGACATTCCAAAAGTGAAATATGATCCTAATGTTGGTATTTTGGGACTGGATGTATCAATTTCATTGGCAAGACCTGGATTTAATATTCGATTTAGAAGCAAACATAAAGCAAGTGTTGGACGTCATCACAGAATTACAAGTGAAGAAGCAAAGGCATTTCTTACCAAAGAATTTGGAATAGAGGTAGTATAAAATGGTAAAAATTCGCGACTATGCAGTAACAGGAAGAACAGTGCACAAATTTGGAAAAGGTTCGAGATGGTGTAAGCGTTGTGGGGACTATAATGCAGTAATTCAAAAATATGATCTAGACTTGTGCAGGCGTTGTTTCCGCGAAGTTGCGGTATCTTTAGGATTTAGAAAATTTAAGTGAGAATATGCCATCAAATAATATAATTTCAAACCTATTTGTTACGCTTTTCAATACCGAAGCT
>DASSAF010000073.1:0-2753 GCA_035685565.1 Nitrosopumilaceae archaeon
TTTCTTGGATATGTGGAAACAGATCAACCACGTACACTTTCTTATCATATACTGGTGATGCGTTTATCACCTCTGCTAATGGTGTGTTGCTCAACAATGATCCGTCCCATAGATACCTGCCACTTATTTTGGTCCATGCAATACCGTAGAAAGGATAACCACAACCTGCAACAATATGGGACTCGTTAATTTTATCATACTTGCTATCAAATATGGAAGGCTTTCCGTTTTGTATGTCTGTAGATGTAATGACAAGTCTGGGGCTAGATGGATTTTTTAATTTCTCAAAATCAACATAATTTTTTATTGTTTTTTTTAATGGTTCAACATCATAAATGTAGGGACTGTTACTGTACAGAAAACTAAATAAATTTGGTATAAACCATATGGGCTGGAATGCATTAGGAGTTCCCCACATGGAAACATACATTGATGATAATTGTGCCCGTTTATCTTGTGATAGAAATGACGGAGTTACAGTTTCTGCCAGATTTAACCAAAAATCTTCAAGGCTTTTTACAGGTGAATCACTCTTAGAACCAGCTATTATAGCGGCATTAATTCCGCCCATTGAAGTTCCTGCAACTATATCGAACTTTATTTTGTGTTTATCTAATGTTTTGTAAACTCCGCATTCATAGGCGCCAAGAGAACCGCCGCCTTGTAATACAAGCACTGTTTCAAAATTCAAATTTTTATCGTCATGTGATGATAACTTTTGCATCGATACTGATATTATTGAAAAATATTTAAAGTATTGAATTTGTGTTAATTTTTTGTATTAGATTGAAAACCACTGTAACATTCTAATACGATAATGGGCATTGGTTTTGTTATGACGATAAAAACAATCAATCCTACTACTGAACAAGTTATTGCTGAATATGAAATCATAAGTAAAGAAAAGATCAACGAATCTGTAAAAAAATCAAGATCTGCTTTTAACGAATGGAAAAAGGACATAAAAAAAAGATCTGCGTTTGTACATACTTTGGCTGATGAATTAAGAAAAAATAAAACTGATCTTGCTCGCGTTGCAACCAAAGAAATGGGAAAGCCAATCAAGGAAGCGCTTTCTGAAGTAGAAAAATGTGCATGGGCTATGGAATTTTATGGTGACAATGGAGATATTTTCTTGCATCCTGAGATTGTTAACACTGATGCAAGAAAGAGCTTTTTGTCATTTGAACCAATTGGAATAATAGGAAGTATAATGCCGTGGAACTTTCCGTATTGGCAAGCACTACGATTTGCAGCGCCATGTTTGATGGCAGGAAATACTATAGTTCTAAAACCAGCTAGTGCAACAATGCAATGTGGCATTGAAATCGAACATTTGTTTAAAAAAGCGGGATTTCCTGATGGCGTGTTTCAAACTCTAGTTGGTGACTCTAGTATTGTGGAACCAATGATTGATTCTGATATAAATGCGGTAACATTTACGGGAAGTACCTCAATAGGGGCAAAGGTAGCTCAGAGAGCAACATCGCAGCTAAAAAAATGTGTTTTAGAGCTAGGGGGTAGTGATCCCTTCATAGTTTGTGATGATGCCGATGTGGAAAAAGCTGCAAGTGGAGCTGTCAAGGGCCGTTTCATTAATTGTGGTCAAAGTTGTATTGCATCAAAACGATTCTTGGTAACAAAAAACATTTCAAAAGAATTTATTGAAAAATTTGTTCAAAATACAGAAAAACTTCGTGTAGGTGATCCTACTTTGGAAGATACAGATATTGGTCCACTGGTAAACATTGATGGCCTAAACAAGATAGATGAACTTGTAACTGATGCTGTCAAAAACGGTGCAGAGGTATTGACTGGTGGAAAACGAATCAAGGACAAAGGCTATTTCTACAGCCCTACTATTCTTACCAATATTTCTCCAAAAATGCGCATGGCACAAGAGGAAACATTTGGTCCTGTGGCGCCAATTACCGTTGTTAATAGCGAGATGGAGGCAATAAAAATTGCAAATGATTCTCAGTTTGGTCTTGGGGCAAGTATATGGACACAGGATCTGATAAAGGCAGAAAAATTGTCAAGAATGGTAGAATCTGGAATGGTGACAGTCAACAATGTCTTGATTTCAGACCCCCGAATTCCTTTTGGTGGTGTAAAACACAGTGGCTTTGGAAGAGAACTATCAAGATATGGCATGTTAGAGTTTGTCAACATAAAATCAATAAGATTCTATGATCAGTTGGTTCACCATCATCACGTAGAATAAGAAACCATGACCAATAAAATCATACTAAATATTGACAAGGCAATTTACAACGAAGGAGAATATGCAAAGATAAAACTAGATTATGAAGCACTTAATCCAAAACAGACACTGCATTTTGTTGTCTTTGATCCGTCTGAAAAGGAAGTGTTTAGTGCGGACCAATACATTAATTCACAAAAGGGTTCCTACTCTACTGTTTTAAAGTTTGACACCAAACAATGGAAAACTTCTGGCAGGTACAAGGTTGCTGCATGGGACCAAGAAGGAACAAGAAAGGAAATTTTCTTTCAATTCAAGGGAAAGAATCCATAAGTCATTTACTGCAAGCAAAATAGAAATGGAATCTCAGAATGAACTCATTGTTCTGAATAGAATGATTCCATAACTACATCAGACCTCACATGGCATTAGATGGTAAGACACCGTCAGAAGCTTGCGGGATTACTATTCAGGGTGATGATAAATGGAAAACTTTGATCCAGAGGGCAAGCCAATGAATGAATTTTTTGTAATTGGTGTTTTAATATTT
>DASSAF010000074.1:0-27942 GCA_035685565.1 Nitrosopumilaceae archaeon
GAACCACCTAGGATTTTGGAAACATCACGAACCAAATCTCCCGCCTTCTTTGTTTTTGCTGCCTCTAGACCTGAAAATGCAACTATTCGTATGCCACCGTTTTTCAAAATTAATGCGCAATATATCATAGATGGGTCTATCTTGATTGTTTGCTCTCCTACCGCAATATGGAATTCCTCATCCATGTCCTCATCTATTGTGGTGTATAGTTTTATTTTACCTAGATTTTTTGCTTGAGATATTGCATTTTTTGCAGTAGATTCTGATATTCTTTTGATCAATTGTTTTAGCTTCTTCTTGGAAGAATCGGCATCATTCATGGCATGTTCAAATGATTCCATTATCTTTTCTTTACTAGAGCCTAGTAACTTTACAATTTGTGAAATTTTTTTATCTTGATTTTGAGTATATTTTACTGCAGTTTCGCCTGAAACAAACTCCATTCTTACAACTCCATCCTGAATTCTTTCCGCCTTTGTAATTTTAATGAGTCCTATCTCTCCTGTTTTTTTTACATGCGTTCCTCCACAAGCTTCCACATCATAACCTTCAATGTTTACAATTCTGACTAGCTTTACTGGAACTACACCACCTTGGTAAATTCTAAATCCATATTTTTGTTCAGCATGTCCTCTTTCAAATTCGTTAATCATGATGGGGACATCTCTTCTGATAGTAAAGTTTGCTAAATCTTCAATTTTCATTATATCATCTTCAGTCAAGTTAGAATGATGAGTTATGTCCAATCTACCATACTCTTTTTCCTTAAATGCAGAGTGTTGCCAAATCCATGATCCTAGAGTTTTTCGTGCAGAAGCATTTAGCACATGAGTACTACTGTGATTCCTTGTTATTCCATATCTGCGAGATGCGTCTATTGCACATTTCACAACGGCTCCTTCTTTTAGTGTACCATCTTTAAGTTCGTGAACTACAACATTTCCATGTTTATTTACATCAATCACCTCAAAGACTCCAATCTTTCCATGATCTGGTTCTTGACCTCCACCTCTAGGATAAAATGATGTCTTGTCTAAAACTACTAGTTTATTTTTTATTACTTTGAGAATTTTTGCCTCAAACTCTTCTGGGTCCTGTTTATAGTATAATAGTTCGGTATCTGGAATTCCTTTCAAGTCCAGATCTTCTTTTTTCTCTTGTTTTTCTGATTGATGTAAGTCTGATAATCTTTCATAAAATGTAGGAGGAATTTCAGAAATTATCTGAGTCTCTTTTAAAAAGTCAGGTGTTATTCCGTCAGATTCGTATAACCTGATAAGATCATCAACGGTTAATTTCTTGTCTTGATCCTTTAGCGTACTTGAAATGCTTTTCATTCTTGTTTTTGATTCATTGTATCTCTCTCTTTCTATTCCAATTATGGTCTTGACATCATTTCGTGTTTCTTCTAATTCTGGATACGTTGATTTTAGATAATCCACATGCATGTCAACTAATTCTTTTAGATCAAAATTCCAGCCAAACCTATCCATTGTAGCTACGGTTCTTCTTAGAATCATTCGCAAGTTGTATCCTCCACCTACATTACTTGGTAAGGCACCATCAGAAATTGCAAATACCAAAGTCCTAAGGTGATCTGCAATTAGATAAATTCCTTCAAGTGGTGCTATTGTTTTATTCAATCCTGTTTCATCAATTCCTGCTTGTTTTGCAGCAATTTTTCTTGCAATTGAGATATTGCTTGAATCGCTAAGGTTTTTTGCTATTGATATGAAATAGTTTGATATAATTTTAGAATCAAGATCTATTCCTGCTTTTTGTATGAGATTTTTTGTAATGGGGCCAAAACAGCAATCATAAGCAGTTGGAGTACCCATAGTAATCCAAGCAAACCTCTCAAGACCGGCTCCCATGTCTATTATTTTTTGGTCCAAAACAGAATAATTGTCTAGATCTCCCTGAAATTCAGTAAAGACTGCATTTCCAAGTTCTAGTCCTCTGACGAAATATTCTAACGAAGAGCCAAATGAACCCCCTCCTGCCCAGACATCCTCTACAAAAACTACTTCTTTTTTATCAATACCGAATCTTTCTGTTAGTAGTCGGAAATCCAGATCAATGCATTTGTCTTTCCAATATCCTTGTGAATTTGGAATACTATGTTGACCAATCATACAAAAACTAGAAAAATGTCTTCCAGTGACTCCAACATTTTCAATATCTTTGAACCTAAGACAAGTTTGTGGTACTATTAGAGGATTTGCAGGAAATTCAAAAACAACTTTGGAACCCATAACTCTTTGAAAGTCTACAATTGATGCTATTGTAAAATACAGATCATCACGCCATCTGCAGACAACGGGGTATCTACTAACTGATTTGTGACCATTTTGTACAAAAAAAGATTCTACTTCTCTCCATGCTTGAACATAATCAAATCTTTTTTTTGTAGGGGGATTACCAATAAACGAATAATTATTTTCAGAATCATCAGGACAAAAGTTTTGATTAATATCTAGAGTCCAGAAATACCGTTTACATTTTGCGCATGATTTTCGTACAAATCCTTCATTTTCGAACAGTGCTACTTTGTAATACCTATCAGGATCGGCAGAAAACTTTGAAAGAATTTGTTCCTTGTCCATCTTTGAGAAGTTTTCGGAATGACCGATATTAAGCATTATGAAGCAACACATTAAATATGATCTTTTTTGAAAAACTGCTATGTTCAGTAAAAAAACATGGAAGGAAGGAGATCACGCTTTCACATCTGTACAAGATGGAGAATTTAGAAACATAGTTGTTGGGGTAGTTACAGGCGTTGAAGATTCCAAGATAGGTATTAATGGTGTTATAATAAATGCAGTTGGCCTCAAAAACAAAGTTGCTCAAGGCAAAGCGGGACAACAATCTATAGAGCAGCTGAAAAATCCAGATCCAAAAGATTGCATATTGGCTTTGATATACAGAGTAGAACATGATAATTACACTGGTGTCTTTGACGTAAACATTGATCCCATAATAAAAATACACAAAAGAATTCACAATGTAATTGATGGATGGGTAAGAGAATCGATTCCAGAATTGATAAACAATGTTCTTTCACTACCTGATGGTGCAGAAAAAGATCAAGCAAAAAGGATTCTAAAGCAAAGAATGGATACTTTATACGATAAGGAATTAAAAAAATACATGTACTCTATTTGCCGCAGTCTTAAGATTCTAAACTAGTCAATTTTTTTACATTTTCAAGTTTTGTATCTTGGAATAAAATTCGATTCAATATCTACTCCATAGTTTTATATTATGCCTTTAGCAAATTCCGTTTACGATGGAATACGTATATGCCGCATTAATTTTGCACAAGCAAAAGAAGGAAATTAACGAAGCTAATATTACAAGCGTAATCAAAGCTTCAGGAGCTGCAGTAAACGAAGCGCAAGTAAAGGCACTTGTAGCAGCACTATCTGACGTAAACATTGATGAAGCTATCAAAGCAGCCCCAGTAGCAGTTGCAGCAGCACCTGCCGCAGCAGCATCTGGCGGAAAGGAAGAAAAGAAAGAAGTAGAGACACCATCTGCAAAGACAGAAGAACAAGCAATGGAAGGTCTTTCTGCATTGTTTGGTTAAACATCATTTTTAAAACTCCCTTTTACATTTTGTTCTTTATTTAGATCTCTAAACATTATTTACCATATGATATAACTAATTGTGATTTGACTGAACTGTCCCCGTCGATTTCTACTCTGATTTTAGCACTTGATCTTTTTGGAACAATGGCGTTTGCTGTTACTGGTGCATTCAAAGCAATTGAACACAAGGCAGACATTGTAGGAATAATAATTTTAGCTACAATAACAGGTGTGGCGGGTGGAACTATTAGAGACATGATAATAGGTCATTTTCCACCTCATTCCATTTCAAATCCATTGTATGTGGTGATTACAGTTTCAACGGGAATTGTTATATTTTTTCTATATCCTAGAATACAAAAACACTGGAATCTGTTTTTAAAATTTGATGCCTTGGGATTAGGAGTATTTACAATAATCGGGGCAACATTTGCGTATGATGTTTTTGGCCTAAATTTTCTTGCAATGGCACTAGCTGGAATGCTTACTGCAGTTGGAGGGGGGATATTACGAGATATGTTTGTAAATGAAATTCCAATAGTGTTTGTAAAAGAACTTTATGCTTCTGCAAGTTTTGTAGGTGTTGTAACTTTCTTTATTCTTCTAAGTGTTCATACAGAA
The DNA here is from genome assembly GCA_035685565.1 of Nitrosopumilaceae archaeon. Taxonomy (GTDB): domain Archaea; phylum Thermoproteota; class Nitrososphaeria; order Nitrososphaerales; family Nitrosopumilaceae; genus TA-20. The sequence continues at coordinate 4,216 of DASSAF010000074.1, forward strand.
CCTAACATAGCTACATTTGCTGGAATTGCAATTACCACAATACTTAGACTTGTAGCAATGAGGTATAATTGGAATCTACCAAAAGTAAGAGAAAAACTGTAAAATTCTTTTTATGACTTTTTTAGAAATGGATTCTACTGTGGAGTATAATTCTTTGCCTTTCTAGCCAATGCATTTGCTTGTGCGTTGGCCTTTTGTATTACTTGATCCTTTGTCTCATCTGTTAGAATTCCTGCTTCTAATGCAACAGATCTTGCCTGTTGAGATGCCTTTGCAAGTATTGCTGATACATTTTCTTTGGTAATGTAACCGATTTCGATAGCAAGAGCCATCGCTTCTTGATGTGCCTGTGCAAATGAGCTACGATACTTTTCTACATCTATTACTAGCTCATTCTTTGCATATAGAATGTCTTCTGCAACAGCTGCATCAAGTATTATGCCTGCTTCTACTGGTTTGACATCGAGTTTGCTTAGTAATGTGGCAAGCTTTTCAGAAATAACAGCGCCTTTTTTGGCAGGTATGGAATCCTTTGTAATCCAGATTGTTCCTTGATCAATTTTTGTGGCTACGCCAGCTTCTTTAAAGTCAGTAAGAATGGGACCTGGTGTAATACCAGTATTTCCAGCCTTGATTACAACATCGATACTTGCAAGGTCTCCACCACGAGCAGCCATCATTACCTTGTTTTTACCAAGTAAGATGTTTAGTTTGAAAGGAGTCATGTTTGTGAACATCAATACACATTGTCCAACTAGCTTGTCTATCATCTTGTCAATAGAAGGCATTTTCAGTCCAGCTAATGCTTTTTGTGCAACCTTGTCTTTTATGCTAACGATTTCTACTTCACCTTTGAATTTTTTTCTTAAAGGCAATAATTGTGATGATCTTACTTTTTCCATTCTTACAAGAGCAATTACACTGTATTTTTTTGGAAGCTCTTGGAGTTGTTGATACATCAACGATTTCTTTTGTGGATATTTTGTTCTATTTTGGTGCATTTTACTTCTTTTCTACTAGTGGTTGTTTGATGAGTTTTCCCATGGTGGTCTTTATCATAATTTTTTTAATGTTCTTATCTCCACTTGGTAATTTTTTTTCTACTAGACTAATCACCGCATTAGCATTTGCAGTTAGATCTTCATCAGACATTGTTTCATCACCTATCTTACATGCAAGAGAAAGTGAATTTCGTAGTCTGACACGTATAGAAGATCGGAATCTTTCTAAAATTGAATCAATTGGTGCATTGAATGGGACTGGTGTTGGCATCTTGCCTCTTGGTCCCATAAACTGACCCAGAGTCTTGCCTACAGTTGCCATAAGTGAAGTATCGGAAAGGAAAAAATCAAAACCGTTAATCAGCTTTCGTGATTCACGCTTGTTTGCTCCTATTTTGTTTACTTCGTTTCCATCTACTATTCTATCTGCATTGGCGCTTTTTGCTTTCAAACCGAGATCTCCTGAAGCCACAACACAGACAGATGCTGGTTGACTAAGCGTTTTTGGAAGTTGAACAGTCTCATTTATTGCAAAACCCTTCTTTACATCAATATCTCTGAAAACCATGATTAGCTCTACGGATTGTTTGAACTTGCGTTGTTTCTGACTTTTCTTTGCTTCTCCTATCATCTGCGTTAGATGAACATCGCTAATCATTACGAAATCGTTTCTGAGAAGCCTATTTAAAATCGTTTACAGGTATGGATGGAATAATTTCTTACTTTGTAGGGAAATTTGAGTTACAAGAGTATAGATCACTTGAGAATTGAACTTACATTTTTAACTAGGAATAAAAAGTAATTCGTTAAGTTTGCATAAATTCGATGAACTTGATATGAAAATTCTTACCGAACTTACAAAAGACGGTAACGTCTCAGTACCAAATCTCTCAAAAAGGTTAGGAATTAACACATCTGTTTTGTATAGTAGGATAAAGAGATTACTCAAAAAGAAACTGATAAAAAAATTCACAATTGTAGTAGATGAATCACTTATTGGTATAGGTGTGCGGGCCACTATGGGAATAAACCGCGATCCAAAACAAAAAGAGCAGATCCATAAGTCATTATTAAAAACTCCAGAAGTCATTATGATGTCTGAAGTAACTGGAAGATTTGACATGTTACTTACAGTACGCGCCAAAAATCTAGAGGAATTGCATTCTGTAGCAATAGAAAAGATTGGAAAAATAGAGGGAATTCAAAATACAGAAACCTTTGTGGAACTGCAACGAACAGAAAAAGACCAGTCTTACGAATTAAAAGAATAATTTACTTTAGTTTATCGTCCCATTTACCTGAGTTTATCTCGATAGTAATCTCTTTTGGATTCTTACCATCGATTTTTACTCCAAGTGGCAAACAGGTGCCAACGATTTCTTTTGCTGCACCTTTAATGTCTTGAGCATATGAAGAATCAATTTTCAACTTTGCAACTTTAATTATTGAATCCATTTTGATGTCTCCAACCCACGTTGCTCCTGATGTTCCTGAACCTTTCTGAATACCAGCTTCTTTTAGTATGAGCGCTGCTGCAGATGGAATTCCAACTTCTACGGTCCACTGTTTTGTTTTCTTATCAACTGCAACTGTAACAGGAACTTTCATTCCTTCAAAGTCTTTTGTTTTCTCATTTATGGCAGTTACAATTTGTAAAATGTTGACACCTAGTGGACCAAGTGTTGGACCAAGTGGTGGACCTGCATTTGCCTGTCCTCCTGTAACAAGTGCGGAAACAGTTTGTATATCTGCCATGATTTTTCTTTCCTAGAATCTGTAAATTTAATCCTTGCTACTGTGTTGATAGCTTTAGGTAGTTTGCATCAACAGTTACTGGTAATTGGTATGGTGCATCAAGCAAAATAACAGTAGCTTCTTCTTTTTCATGATCTATTCTGGTAACAGTTGCTTTCATTCCTTTAAACGGACCACCTATAATTTCAACAATCTTGTCTACTGCAAGCTCAGAGACTGTTGATTTCTTAACCAAATAACCTTCTATATCCTTGAACTGTAACTCACCTCTAAGTTGACCTCTGATGTGTCGTATTCCTTGCAATGCATCAAAGGCAGCATTTGCGTCTATTGCTTCTACTACAACATATCCCTTGAGGTTATCTAAAAGTAAAACTGCTTGAATGTTTATTTTTTTTAGTTTTATTCTATTTTGTAATAATCCCATGACTACTTTTTCTTGTCCCCCAGTTGTCCTTACTGCAAAAAAGTGTGATTTTATTTCCTGAGTCAATGCTATCTGTGTCCAAGATTGATTACTGCAAATACGAACTGAATTATAAATCCAACAGCACCTACGGTTGCAATTCCAAGAAGGACTAACCTTAGATGTTGCATATAATCATCCTTGTCAGATTTTTTGGCAAGCTTAATTGTATTTACCATGTCCTTTAGCATCTGTCTTGGATTTGCCATTGGAGGAAATTAATAAAGTCGACTTATATCTCTTATCTTGTGCAATTGCTTGTTGCGTATCAATCAGACCCCGCCGGCTCTAATTTGGCGCAACATATATCGCAAAACATGGAACAAGATGGTGAGATTTATCGCGGAAAAAATTATGATCTTGTAATAATTCCAACACCATCCATATCTGCAGACTGGCTTGAAGAAAAATATCATTATGACGGGTTTGTGTTTTTATCAAAGCACGCTTCTGAAACCGGTACGCTGGCACTCACATGTCACAGTACGGGAAATTTTTCAGAAGCATTATTTGGAGGAAGACCACGAGAAGTTGCAATACCACATCCGCATCTACAGAAATTATACATGCAAGCCTTGTGGGAAAAAAGAAATAATTTTACAAAATTTGAGATCACAATAGAGGCAACACATCATGGTCCTACAGCACTAAACAAACCTGCTTTGTTTATTGAAGTAGGAACAACAGAAAAGCAATGGAACGACAAAGTATTATGTGATTCCGTGGCTACTATTATAGAAGATGTGATGTCAATGATGCCACAGAAAAACAATGTAGCTATTTGTTTTGGAGGAACTCACTATCCAGAAAAATTTACTAAAGAACTAATTGAAGGTCAATATGCTTTGGGTACTGTCATACCAAAACATGCTCTTGATCACATAGATGAGAAATTGTTTTCACATATTTTAGAGAGAAACAATGAAGCAAAATATGCTCTAGTAGATTGGAGTAGTTTGGGTAAAAATAAACAAAGGATAATTTCACTTTTAGAAACAACAAATCTTGAGATGATGCGCGTTTGAAACTTGAAGATAAAGTGTACAAAAAACTACTCGAAGTTCCTCTGGGTATGGTGACTACATACGGAGAACTTGCTAATGCAGTAGGTCTTAAGAATGGACAAAGAATAATTGGTAGAATTATGAACAAAAATCCATATCCTGTTATAGTTCCGTGTCATAGAGTCATAAAATCAGATGGAAAAATTGGTGGGTATGCATGGGGAGAAAAGATCAAGACAAACATGCTATCAAAAGAGGGAGTAAAAATTAAGAATGGAAAAATTATTGATCTAGAAATGATCTATAGATTCTAAGTGCGTTTTTTGTGTGTCTCTTCAATCAAAGTTCGAAGATGTGCTACATTTCTGATTTGATTTCCACCTGCCTGTCGGTATAATTTCCAATATTCTGGATTGGTTATCTCTTTTCTGCCCTTTGAAACATGGAGGCGATGTCGTAAAGCTTTTATCTTTCTTACATAAACTTGCTTTTTACCAATACGTGATCCTTTGGCACCTTTCTTTGAACCTTGTTTTGTTCCACGTTTACGTCTCTGAGATTTTTTATGATGTGCTCTGCCTTTGGATGTACCCTTTATCGGTCTGACTTCAATTATGTTTGCAGTAATCAAACTTCGAATGTTGTCTCGTGTAATTGCATCTGAAACATCATCCAAATATTGCGAATCAAACTTTATTCTGTTTGCACCTACTCCTAACATCCTTGCAACAAGACGTCGTTTGGTTTTAAGATTTACTACCACTTATTGACACCCTTGCGTTAAATATTTTGAAATTTTTCTCTTTTGCTTTAGATACTATTTCTAATCTCTTTTTTTTCCCTACACTGTGACCAAGTCTTATACCATCAGTTTTTGGATCAAGCTTTTCCAATCCCTTTACATTATGAACTAAATTATCGGTATATCCTGATGGATGTAATCCTTTTGAAATGTTTGGTCCGCCATAACCAGCTTTGACAAGTGCAGGCCACCCCTTCTTAGATTTTCTCTGATGATTGTCAATTCCCTTTGGTTTTCTCCAGTTTTCTGCTAACCTAAAGTATCTCCAGCTCTCTTCTCTGACAAAATCAGGTCTGTGATCTGCTACTTTTTTTCTTAGTTCTAACAGGTCTTTGTTGATCGGCATGTAGAAGAACCTGCTTGAATTTTAAAATAAATACGTTTCTGGAGACAAAATACATAATGAGAAGAGATAATAAGGAAATTAGAGGCGGATCGTTTTACCCAATGATTGAGGATCTCAAGACAACTATCACTGGCAAATTTATTACACAGCTAAAGGAGCAGGGCATCACTACAAGTAACTTACACAGAAACCTACCTGTAAAATTACTTGTTGATATTGTACTTGAAAAAAACGAGGCCATCCTTACATCCAATGGCTCTCTTTCAGTACGTACAGGAAAATACACTGGAAGATCCCCTGATGATCGCTACATCGTTGATGATTCTGAAACACACGCTAATGTAGATTGGGGTAAAGTAAACCACCCTTTTCCAGAGGACAAATTTGACAAACTATATGAAAAAATGAAGAAACACATTGAAGGAAAAGAAATCTTTGTCTTTGATGGTTTTGTTGGAGCAGATCCTGATAATAGATTACCTATACGAGTTATAACTGATCATGCATGGCAAAATCTCTTTGTTAGACAATTATTCATCAGGCCGTCAGAAGCAGAGCTTGAATCACACAAGCCAGAGTTTACTTTACTTGCGCTAAATGATTTCAAATCTATTCCGGAAGTTGATGGAACCAGAAGTGATGCCTTTATTATATTAAATTACACAAAAAAAATTATACTAATTGGAGCAACTTGTTATGCGGGAGAGATAAAGAAGGCAATGTTTTCTGTCATGAACTACATACTACCACCAAGAGATGTCTTTCCAATGCATTGTTCTGCAAACATTGGAAAAAAAGGAGATGCAGCATTATTCTTTGGTCTATCCGGTACTGGGAAAACAACACTTTCAGCAGATCCAAACAGAATGTTGGTTGGAGACGATGAACACGGATGGTCTGATAAAGGAATTTTTAATTTTGAAGGAGGGTGTTATGCAAAATGTATAAATCTTAACAGAGATGCAGAACCGCAAATTTGGGATGCCATTAAGTTTGGTTCAGTTTTAGAAAACGTTGTCGTAGACAAAAAAACACTGATACCAGACTTTAACGATGGAAGCCTGACTGAGAACACAAGAGCTGCATATCCTCTAGACTACATTCCTGGTGCCATAACTCCAAGTATTGGAGGAAATCCAAAAGTAATTGTATTTTTAACAGCAGATGCATTTGGTGTACTTCCGCCTGTTGCAAGATTAACAAAAGAAGGAGCTATGTATCATTTCATGTCAGGATATACAAGCAAGCTTGCAGGAACTGAACGTGGAATTACTGAACCCAAAGCAACATTTTCAGAATGTTTTGGAGCACCTTTCATGTCAAGACATGCATCAGTATATGCAAAGATGCTTGGAGAAAAAATCACAAAACACAACACCAAAGTCTATCTTATAAACACGGGATGGTCTGGAGGACCATACGGCATAGGTAAGAGAATGAACATCAAACACACAAGGATGATGGTCACAGCTGCTCTTACTGGTGCACTTGATATGGTAAAATATAGACACGATAAGGTATTCAATTTGGATGTCCCAGAGACATGTACTGAAGTGCCTCCAGAAGTACTAAATCCAAGAAATACATGGGCAGAAAAAGAAGGATATGATAATTCTGCAAGAAAACTTGCACAAATGTTTGTTGAGAACTTTAAGAAATTTGGGAATACTGCAAAAGAAATTCGTGATGCAGGCCCACAGATTTAGTTACGTCTTACCGCTAGTACAACAATTATAGCCGCAATGATTACTCCAGAAATTATGATTGTCTCTTTTATTGGAATTCCAAAGGACTCTAGAAATTCAATTCCTGTTTTCATTGCAGGTTTTTCAACAATGATATCGTCATACGCATTATCAATACCATTAGGTGTGGTTATTTGAGCTTCAATCCAATACTTACCTGGTTCATAGATTGACACTGATGTGGTTTGCTGTGGAACAAGTGACGCACTCTGAATTTGGTCAGTATATTCTTTAATTACAGAAATTTTTGCATATGACCAGATTTCTGAGTGATCAAGGCCAAAAGTTAAGATTCCATCATTTTCACTTGTATTGATTGTACCTTTAGTTACATGAATCATAACAGGTACATGATATGTTGTTGTACCGTCATTAATCTCAAGCATTCCATCAAAATCACCAGTCATGTTTTTTTGCATAGAAATTTTTATGTTTAAAGAATTATTCTTAAGACTGGATTCTAATTTGAAATCATTCTGATCAGATACAAATTTTGTTTGAATGTTTGGTAATATTCCTTGTATGGTTTGCAGATGTAATGTTCTTGTTTGATATGGTTTTTCTAAGGCGAGATTGAATACAAGACTGTGTGGAATTATTATTAAATTAGCAGAAAATGCTCTTGTAAGATTTAATCTTCCACTCCCAGTACCATCAACAGGCTCATCATTTCCATAAGCATCTGTAACAGGATCTGTTGTTGTTGAAAGAAGTGAAGCAACATCGTTAGGCTTGAGATTTGGATCTTTTTGCAACAAAAGAGCTACTGCGCCTGTAACATGAGGTGCAGCAATACTAGTTCCACTTGTTAGATTGTATGTTCCTCCTATATGGGTAGAATTTACAAACACACCAGGTGCAACAAGATCAGGTTTGATATAAAACGGTGAAACCGGACCACGTGAACTAAATGGTGCCACAAAATCCGGATGTCTGAATACATTTAACTTTGCCACTGTTTCATTTTGAAGTGATTTTTTTAATGCAAGCCCATCGCTTTTTGACATTGATATAACTGGTATTGTTGGATTGTTGCTAGAGGTAGAATTTGGTTGAAAAATTTCTCCAAAAAATATTCCGGGTTCATTGTTAAAAACTATGAGAGCTTGGGCTCCACTTTGTGCAGCGTTACGTTCTTTTTCTGAAAAATAGATCTTCTCTCCTTTGATATCACTGCCTCTTTCTTCAAGTAAAATGGAATTTTTGGCATTCACATTTACAAGATCTCTAATCCTACCATATCCTCCAAAGACAATTTTTCCAGTAATTGGTTTTGATAATGGTTTTGTGCCAAGCATTGGAAGTACTTGGTATTGGGCTTTGTCAATTTCTAATGTTGAGACAATACTCTGCGTTATGTTGTTGTATGTTGCACCAACTGTTATTGCATCTGGATCTTTTCCTGGACTGCCTATAGTACCATCATCTGGGCCATTATTTCCCGCCGCTACAACAACTATGATCCCATTTTTTACTGCTTCACTAACAGCTTGATCAATCTCACTATTTGTCTTGTTTACACCTAAGCTGATGTTGATTACATTGACCTTGTCTTTAATTGCGCGATGAATTGCTTTTACGATAAGATCTGATGACACAGATTCTCCTGATGATGATACTTTGTATGAAAATAGCTTCGCCTTTGGTGCCACTCCTTTGAGATTTCCATCTGCGGCAATTATTCCAGCTACTTCAGTACCATGTCCAATAGTATCGATTGGTTTATTGTCATTATCTACAAAATTGTATCCTCCAATAACCTTGCCACTAGGACCAAAACCTAAAAGATCTGGATGGTCATAATCTATCCCTGTATCTATTATGCCAATTTTGATTCCCTGCCCTTCAAACCCTTGTTCCCTTGGAATCCCAACGCCAATAAGTGATGTATTTTTTTCAAGATAAAATTCGATTTTTTGTTGATCTTTTACACTTGATAAAATAATGGTAATGTATAAAATTACTATAAATGAAAAAAATACAAATTTGTAGTGTTTCAACAATTTTTATCAAATTTAGTTAGATAAAATACATTTGTAACCAAAGCCATAAATTGCATACATACATTACTTCTTACATGGCAAAATATGAACTTCCAAAATTGCCTTATGCGTACGAAGCACTAGAACCTCATATTGATGCAAAGACGATGGAAATTCACTATTCCAAACATCATCAAGCATACACAAACGGTCTGAACACAGCTTTGGAAAGTCTTAGCTCAGAGTTGCAAAACATGGAACTAACAAAATTGCTTTCAAGCTTAGATAAAGTGCCTGAGAATGTTAGGGGTGCAGTTAATTTTCACGGTGGTGGATATGATAACCACACACTATTTTGGAATAACATGAAACCAAATGGTGGAGGAACTCCCGGTGGCAAGGTAGCTGATGCCATCAATTCAGTTTTTGGAAGCTTTGATGCATTCAAAGAAAAATTTTCCAAAGACACTGGTGCAATTCAAGGCAGCGGATGGGGTTGGCTAGCTTACAATCCGCAAAGCAAGAAAGTTGAATTTACAACAATGCCAAATCAAACTAGCCCTAGAACAAAAGGATTGATTCCTTTGTTAGGACTAGATGTATGGGAGCATGCCTACTATCTGAAATATCAGAACAAACGTCCAGACTACATAGCCGCATGGTGGAATGTAGTAAACTGGAGCGAAGTAGAAAATAGACTTTCAAAAGTATAATCTCTTCTCTTTTTTTGTTTTAAACAGAGAATGCATTTATAGCCGGGAAAGAGAAATTTTTGCAAATGAGCGAAGAACAAGCCCAAGCATTGATGCAACAGATGCAAGCACTTGAAGCTTACATGTCGGATCTACTGCAAAAAGAAGATGCTGTCATAAAACTTTTACACGAAGCAGTTGGTGCAATAGATTCTATGAAAGCCCTAGGTGACACTCATCTTGAAACTCTTGTACCTGTGGGAATGGGGGCATATGTAAAAGCAACAATACAACCAAATGAAAAATTACTTGTAAGTATTGGAGCAGGGGCTTCACTTGAACAAGATAAGAATTCTGCAATTAATTATGTTGAGGAAAGGATAAAGGAATTGGAAATTGTACTACAACAATTATCTACACAAAAACATGAGGTTGCAGCAAGACTTGAACAGGGGCAGCAACAAATGAATCGTATATTACAAGCAAGCCAAAGTAAACAATAAAGGCAAAATATTATGTTTGAAAAACTAAGGAACGCTTTTTCTTCTGCGGCGAAGAGCTTTGGGCAGAAAGAACTCAATGAAAAAGACATTGACAAGGTTCTTTTTGAGCTTGAGATTGCATTGCTCGAATCTGATGTTGCAACAGAAGTGATTGATTCATTAAAAGGTGATTTAAAACAAAAACTAATTGGTGCTACTGTAGAAAAAGAACAGATAGCAAATATTGTAAAACAAAACTTGCGAGATCACATCTCAAATATGTTTGATTCTGCAGGAAAAGTTGACATCATATACAACATTGAAAAGAAAAAAAGTACAGGTGAACCATATATTATATCATTTATGGGAATTAACGGAACAGGAAAAACAACAACGGTGGCAAAGGTTGCATATCTTTTACGAGAAAACAAATTTTCTGTTGTAATAGCAGCAGCTGATACATATCGAGCAGGAGCAATAGAACAGATAACTGAACATGCAAAGCGACTTAATTTAAAAATTATCGCACAAAACTATGGTTCTGATCCAGCGGCAGTTTCCCGCGATGCTGTACTTTATGCCAAATCACACAAGATTGACTGTATCCTAATTGATACTGCTGGAAGAATGCAGACAAGTAAGAATCTCATGGATCAAATATCAAAGATCAACAAAGTGGTAAATCCAGATTTGAAAATATTTGTTGGTGATTCCCTTGCTGGCAATGATACAGTAAACCAAGCACGAGAATTTCACCAATACACCAAATTTGAAGGCTCAATACTAACAAAAAGTGATGCTGATGCACGAGGAGGTGCGGCAATATCGATAGTGAAGGTAACATCAACTCCCATTTTGTATCTTGGAGTAGGACAAGAGTACAAAGACTTGAAACCCTTTGATAAGGACTCATTTTTAGAATCATTGTTTGGTGCAGAAGAAATTTCAGTTCCACAATCTGAAATCAAAATGTCGCAAATTCAGATATCTGTACCGCAAAAAAATGCTGAAAAACCAGAAATAATTGAAGTAAAACAGGAATCTATACCAAAACCAGAATCAAAGCCTGAACTAAAATCGGAACAAGTTAAATCTGTACAAGTAGAAAAAATGAAAGAAAAAATTGGATATCATGTTAATCCAAACGAAATTCCTAAATCACTAGAAAATGAACGGCCAAAACCAACACCGAAACCAGAAACAAAATCTAAACCTGAAATAAAACAAGAGAAAATTCAGGTCGAAGATAAAGACGATCCTTTTGCTGGAATTGCTACAAAAGACATAGAAAAATATTCTGATATATATGGTGTGCCACCGCCTGAAAATGATAAAGATGCAAAGAACTTGGCAGATAAAATCAAAAAATGGATCTCAGAGGGAAGGCCGAAACCAGATGAATCAACAAAAGAGCAAGTAATAGAAGAAGAAACTGAAGAAGAAACAGTAGGACAAGAAGATGTTAAACCTAAAAAGAAGCACTCCTTATTTGGATGGGGAAAGAAATGAAATTAAAAACTAAAGATCTCTTAACATTAAATGAACTTGGCAAAAATGAATTAGCAGGAATAATAGATGATGCTATAAAACTAAAAAAGGATCTCAAAGCAGGAATTTACAAACCACTCTTGAAAAATAAAACACTTGCAATGATATTTCAAAAACCATCTACACGTACACGCGTTAGCTTTGAAACTGGGATGTTCCAACTAGGAGGCCATGCACTGAGCCTAACATCAGATGAATTGCAACTTGCACGAGGAGAAACAATTGAAGATACATCAAAGACACTTTCACGTTATGTTGACATCATGATGGCGCGTGTATACTCGCATGAAGAAATAGAAATTCTTGCGAAAAACTCAACCATTCCTGTAATAAATGGGCTGTCTGACTCATTTCATCCTTGTCAAATCTTGGCAGATCTAATGACAATAAAAGAAAAGAAGAAAAAGCTTGCAGGCCTAAAGCTTGCCTGGATTGGAGACGGTAACAACGTTTGTAATTCAATGATTTATGGATGTGCTAAATCTGGAATTGATATTAATATTGCAACTCCTAAAGGATATGCCCCAGATCCCAAAGTTGTCAAAGAATCAAAAGCGTTGGTTGACATTAAATTACTAAATGATCCATTAATCGCTATAAAAAATGCAGATGTGGTTGCTACTGATACGTTTGTATCAATACATCATCAAGCAACTGACAGAACAAAGGATTTTCTCCCAAAGTTTCAAATAAATTCAGATCTCATGAAAAAAGCTGATCCGCATGCAATCTTTTTACATTGTCTTCCAGCAAAACGTGGACAAGAAGTAACAAGCTCCGTAATTGATGGACGACAATCAGTTGTCTGGGACGAAGCTGAAAACAGATTACACGCCCAAAAGGCGCTGATGGTTGCATTGCTCCAAGTCTAACGTTTATAAGAGCTTTACCGAAATTTTTTGTAAAAGAGGAATTAATAGAATGGTATATTCGCAAATATTACGTAGGTTGAGAGAAGAGAAGACTAACTATCGAAAAAGAAAACATCTTCTAATGGGTAGGAGAGACTATATCACAGTTCAAATTTCAAGTGAAAACACTTTAGTCCAAATTCATAAACCCGAAATGCAAGGTGACAAGGTTTTGGCATCTGCACATTCTAGGTATCTTTTAGGCAAAGGCTGGAAAGGTTCTAGAAAAAACATTCCTGCAGCTTATCTAACAGGATATCTTGCAGGAAAAAAGGCTCTTGGTAAAGGAGTAAAAGCTGCTGTTCTTTACAGCGGTACAAGAAAATATACGCAACGTATGGCAGCCGCATTGAAAGGTGTAATTGATGCAGGTCTTGAAGTGCCAGCTGATTCAGAAACATTTCCAAATGAAGAAAGAATTTCAGGAAAGCATCTCAAAGTACAAAATGAAATTAATAAAGTGAAATCTGCAATTGATGGAGAGATTAAAACTAAATGAGTAGACAAGAACAACGACCAAGGGAAAGAAGAGAACCAGAAGAACAATGGGTTCCACGAACCACTCTTGGGAAGATGGTAGATAGTGGTAAAATTACATCAATGAAAGAAATTTATGAAAATGGTTATAGAATACAGGAAGCTGGAATTATCAAAAAACTTTTGCCAGGAATTAAAACTGAAGTAATTGATGTTGGAATTGTACAAAAACAAACAACCAACGGTGAATATACGAGATTCAAAGCTCTAGTTGCAGCTGGAGACGAAAATGGTTGGCTTGGAATTGGTCAAGGTAAATCAAAACAAATGAGAATTGCAATTGAAAAAGCTACAAACGCCGCATATCTTGCTGTTAGTCCAGTAAAACTTGGTTGTGGAAGCTGGGAATGTAGGTGTGATAATCCACATTCTGTTCCGTTTAAAGTAAGAGGCAGAGGAGGAAGTGTTGAAATTGAAATTATTCCAGGACCAAGGGGACTTGGATTGGTTGCTGGTGGAAACATTAGAAACCTGTTAAAGCTTGCGGGACTAAAAGACGTCTGGACAAAAAGCAAGGGTTCTACTAATACTATGACTTCTACATCAAAGGCAGTTCTTAACTGTCTAAGACAGACATTTAGTCAAGGTTGATGGTTTATGGCAAAAGCTTTCTTGGTAATTAGGATGAAAGGAACAGTAAATACGCCTTACTGGGCAAGAACTACACTTGATCTTCTGCATTTAGACAAAAGATTTAGAGCAACAATAATTCCAGCAAAAGATAACACTAAGGGCATGTTAGATAAAATAAAACACTATGTGTCTTGGCAAGAAATTGATGTTCCTACAACAAAAGAACTCTTAGAAAAGAAGGCACGAAAAGAAGGATACAAGAAATTAACTACAGAAGATATTGCAAAATTAGGATTCAAAAATACTGATGATCTGGCCCAGTCATTGGCAGAAGGCACTGCTACATTATCAAAATTAAAAACGGTAAAACCATGGTTTGCACTGTCACCTCCAAGAGGAGGCTTTAAACGAAAAACAAAAAAAATGTACGGTGAAGGGGGAATTTTGGGTAACCACAAAGAACTTCTTGCACAAGTGAGGATTATGATGTAAAATGCCAACCAGGTTAAGAAAGACACGAAAGTTTAGGGGAAGTCGATTCCATGGATGGGGACAAATTGGTCAACATAGAGCAAGTGGCCATAAAGGAGGTCTTGGTAGATCTGGTATGCACAAGCACCACTTTATCAAAATGATTCTAAATGACCCCGATCATTTTGGTCATGATTCTACTCATCCGCCACATCCATATCTTGTAAAAAAATGGATTAGTGTAAGAGATCTGGACGATTTCTTTGCAAAATTTGGAAAGCAAGAAGGAGAAAAGAAAGTAATCGATCTTGCAGAACTTGGTTATGACAAACTGTTAGGAGGAGGACAAACCAAGAATGCTTACATTATCAAAGTAGAGCGATTCTCTGCTTCTGCTGAAGAAAAAATAAAACAAGCTGGTGGCGAGGTGCTTGCAATCGCATGATTGAAGAAGGAACACCAACAGGTATTCTGAGAACAATAATTTCTAAAGCTGAAGTATACATTCCACAAGTTCCAAAACCGAAAAAGAAAATTCCATTACAAGTCCGTCTTATGTGGTGCGGACTGGCACTTTTCATCTACATGATAATGGGTCAAACACCACTTTATGGTGCAACTGTTCCAGCATTTGACTTCCTTGCATTTGCAAGAGTAATCTTTGCATCACAACAAGGAACACTAATCGAACTTGGAATTGGTCCTATAGTTACTGCAGGACTTTTGATGCAGCTTTTAAAAGGTTCTGAAATCTTTCATCTTGATTTCAAGAAACCAGAAGACAGAGAGTTGTATCAAACAGCAACAAAGATTGTAACGTACATCGTAATCGTTGCCGAGTCATCACTATATGGGATGGCGGTTTATGGTCCAAGACTACCAAGTCACGAGGCAGGTTTCATTCTAGTAGGCCAGCTTATCGGTGCATCAATTATCATCATGCTTTTAGACGAATTGATTCAAAAGGGATGGGGACTGGGAAGTGGAATCAGTCTTTTCATTGCTGCAGGTGTAGCACAACAAGTAGTCTGGAGCTTGTTTAGTCCAATTCCTGCAGGAGATGGTGGACCTGTAGGTGTATTTGTAAACATTGCACATTCATTTATCACTGGAAACTTTTCAAATCTATTTTTCCGGTCTAACCAGCTGCCTGGTATATTTGGTCTCTTTGTCACTGCTGGAGTATTACTAATTCTGGTTTATACACAGGGAATCAAAATCGAGATTCCAATCGTATCCACAAAATACAGAGGATTTTCTGCAGTTTATCCAATCAAACTGATGTATGTATCCAACATTCCAGTAATTTTGGCATCAGCACTTACTGCTAATGCAGTGTTTATTGGTCAGATGCTCTGGGCAAACTTTAATCCGCGGAATGCCAATCCAATTATGAATTTTCTGGGAATGTTTGATCCCACAGCACCATCTACTCCTACCGGAGGTATACTGTATTATGTTACGGCTCCGCGTGGATTGGATATTGTTGCACTAGATCCGATGCGTGCAGTACTGTATATCTTATTCATGGTAGGAATTGTGGTTTTGTTTGGCAGGTTGTGGATAGAACTTGGAGGATTATCTGCAAAGAGTGCAGCAAAGAACCTTCTTGACGCCGATGTCCAAGTTCCTGGTTTTAGGCGCTCAAACCAACCAGTTGAAGCTCTTCTTCAAAAATATATTCCGTCTGTTACTATACTTGGGTCTATGATTCTTGGTCTTCTAGCTGGTACATCTGATGTCTTGGGAACTTTTGGATCTGGAACGGGAATGTTGCTTACAGTAGACATTTTGATTAACTATTATAACTTGCTTGTAAGAGAAAAAGTAGAAGAGGTAATGCCATCACTGGGTGCCCTGCTTGGCAGAAAGTAGACGCGTAATAATTGTAGGAATTCCAGGTGTTGGAAAGACTAGTCTGGTATCAAAGGTTGTAGAATTATTAAGATCAAAAAAAATTAGCGTAAATGTATCTATTTTTGGAACTGTCATGTTTGAAGAGGCAAAAAAAAATGGAATCAAAGACAGAGATGATCTGCGAAAACTTTCAGTACCAGAACAGAAAAAACTTCAATCCATGGCGGCAAAAAAAATTGCCTCTATGACAGATGATATTGTAATTGTGGATACACATGCGTTTATTGCAACAAAGGAAGGATATTACCCAGGTTTACCTCACAATGTCTTAGAAATTTTAACGCCAGACAGTTTCATCATGATTAGTGCAAGACCAGAAGAGATCTACAATCGAAGAATGAAAGACACCACACGAAACAGAGACATCGTATCAATAGAGGCAATTAAAAAAGAACTTGATGTTACTAGTGCCATGCTTTCCACATGTTCCATTTTGTGTGGTTCTCCAATTAAGATGATTCTAAATTCAGAAGGAAAGATTGATGAGGTAGCCAAAGGAATTGTAAGTGCGATGGGATTCAACAATGGAACCTAGTATAATCCTAGATTTTCTAAATTCAATCTTTTTGCAAATACCTGGTCTGAATAGCGGTCCACTTGGAAGTGAAAACCCATTGGTAAAGGGAATGATAGGATCTGCATTTGGAATTGTTGGAGTTGCAATAGCATTGAACTTGTTTAATGCAATAATAAAACGAAAGATGGTTGATCAAAATAAACTCAAAAGATTGATGCGAGAAACTAGAACATGGCAAAAAGAAAGAATGGCAGCCTTTAGGGCAAAAGATCAAGAAAAAATTGACGAGCTCAGTAAAAAATCGGCGTACATGAACAAAATGAACATGGAACTAATGCAGATAAACATGAGACCAATGATGATTACATTTGTTCCCCTGATTTTGATATTTTACTTTGTACTTCCACATCTATTTGCATATACTGTTGCAATAGCGCCAATGTCTCTTAATTTTGTTCCAGGAGACTTTTTCCAACTAACATGTTCAGCAGCTAAAGTAGCAGAGTCACAATTGCCAAACCATCACCACATATGTAACCATGTAAACGAAGTGTACTTTTGGGCTTGGTACTTCCTTTGTTCTATTTCCTTTAGCGGAATAATAATGCGACTGACAAAAACCACAATGGATTTAGACTGAATTGCTAAAGTCTGTAATAATTTCTGGTCCACCTGCCATTGGAAAGACTACAGTGTCAAAAGGACTAGCAAAAGAATTTAATTTAAAATATCTCAGCGGTGGCGATGTACTAAAGGAACTTGGGGCAGAACAAGGGTTTGAGACAAAACATGATGATTTTTGGGACACTAGTTTTGGCATGAAATTTTTAAACATGAGAAAGACAAATCCGGAGTTTGACAAAAAAGTAGATGAAAAGCTAAAGAAATTATTCTTGGAAGGAGGTAAAATCATTACCAGCTATACGCTTCCTTGGCTTGTAGAAGATGGAATAAAGATATGGCTTGCTGGCTCGCAAGAAAATAGTGCAAAAAGAATGACTGTACGTGACGGCATTTCTTTTGATGAGGCATTTAAGATTGTAAAAAAACGATACGAGGAAAACAAAATGATCTACAAGAAACTTTATGGATTTGATTTTGGCGACGATCTTACGGTCTTTGATATAGTAATAAACACAGATAACTTGGGTGCAGACGAGGTACTTTCAGTGGCAAGCTCACTGGTAAAAGAAAGATATGGTCCTAAAACAACTACAAAATCTTAGAGTAATAGACCAAGACATAACAAACGATTCCTATGGTACCTATTGTGAAAAAAGGACCGTACAGCAACTTCTTGATTATGGTTTTATTTTGTTAGATAAACCAAATGGTCCAACAAGTCACGAGACAGTAGCATGGATTAAAAAAATTCTAAACATCCCAAAGGCAGGACACAGTGGAACACTTGATCCAATGGTTTCTGGTATATTACCAGTTGGTCTTGGTGAAGCAACAAAAGCATTAATCGTCCTACTTTTAGGTCCAAAAGAATATCATGCACTTGGTAGACTGCACACACTTCCTTCAAATGGAAAACTACAATCTGTTTTAAAACAATTCACTGGAAAAATTTACCAAAAACCACCGCAGCGTTCCTCTGTGTCAAGACAAACCAGAGTTAGAAGTGTATATGAAATTGATGTGATTGAACAAAAGGAAAGACTAATTCTTATGAGAATTTTATGTGAAGCGGGAACGTACATCAGAAAGATTTTCTATGACATTGGTGAAGTGCTTGGTCCAGGTGCTACAATGATTGAGCTACGGAGAACTCGTGTAAGTCAATTTAACGAAGATTCCAATCTTGTAAAAATGCACGATCTTGTAGATGCATATGCCATGTGGAAAGAAAAAAATGATGATTCAAAACTACGTCGAATACTAATGCCGATAGAATATGTACTAAGTGAGCTAAAGTCAGTAGTAATTCGTGATTCTGCAGTAGATGCATTATGTCATGGTGCTCAGCTTGCAATACCGGGAATATTGGAAATTTCACATGGCATTACAAAAGGAGATTTTGTTGGAATCTATACTCAAAAAGGAGAGGTCGTTGCTCTTGCAGAAGCAATCCTATCCGAATCTGAAATTGTAGAAAACACAAAAGGGTTTGCGTTTCAGCTACGGCGAATTATCATGGCGCCAAACACATATCCAAAGAACTGGCGAACAAAACCAGTCATTAACAATTAAAAAGGAAACAAATTCACTTTTTAGAGTTGATACCAAAAGGCGCCATCATTTGTATTATACTGGGAGTAATTGGAAGTGGTCTTGTGGGAATTTTCTTTTCAGAAATTGCTAATCAACCTCCAACTCTTGTATACGTTCTAGGCCCATCTCTTTCTGTAATAACAGAAAAAACAAACTTTCATCTTGGTGAACCAATAAGTATCAAGATAGTAAACTCTGGTACAGTTCCACTGACGTTTTCAGACACATCATATGGTTTGAAGATAAAACAGCTTGACGGAATCGTACTTTATTCTCCAATATCTGCACAGATGATATCAGTTCTGAAACCCGAAGAAGAAAAGGTGCTTGTATGGAACCAGACAAAATTAGATGGTAGTAAAATAATTGAGGGAAGATACAATGTTGTTTCAAGCACAGACGCATCATCAAATAATGTATTAAAAAAATCAATTACGATAAACATCTTCAAATGATTCTGTAATCAAAACAAGAATAAATCTACAACAGAGAATAACACCGATGAAAAATTTAATTAGATCATCAATAATGATTGTTGCAATACCGCAATCTTTTTACATGATCTAAAAAGAGCAAATCATATCTGAACGGCATGATGATAACATTATAGGAGTTAAAGAATACAATGTTTGATAGAAAAAAAGATTTTAAATGCAAAGAATGCGGCATGCAATTTGACGATCCAGTAAGATTAGAGAGACACTTCAAGGCAGCTCATCCATCAAAACACGGTGGATTCAAACCAAAATGGTATTGGGAAAATTAATTTTATTTTTAGACTTTATACAAGTAAATTTCAGCGTACTCATTTTTGGTCCTAGGATCACTTTTTACACCAATATCAATAAAGTATAATTCTATTTTTCTTGCAACATTCGAAGAAGAGGCTGCACGATAAATCCACGCATCGTTTTTTTCATTTACATGATAATCTTCAAAAAGCCTCTTTTTTGCATTTTCTGTAACTCCAATACACCATTCAGAATATCTTCCACCCCACCCAGAAACATATTCTTTCATCTCTGATTCAATGATCGATATCTCGTTCTCAGACATGGCAAAGAGTAAATTTTACTGTATAAATCAATTTAAAGATTAACAAATGATTTGATTGTACCGTTCACTTTGTAAATAATTGAAATAACAAAGGTATAAGGCTCAGGAATAGCCTATTGAATTCATAAGCCAAAATGAAATCTCGCTTAAGATATTAGAAGCATATGCTCGTGATGTTGGAAGAAGTATTGCACGTATTGATTCTGATTCAATGAAGAAACTAGAGGCATCAGCAGGTGATATTTTAGAAATTAAAGGAAAAAGAAGATCAGTTGCAAAATGTCTTCCGCTTTATCCATCAGATGAAGGAAATGGAATTGTTAGAGTAGATGGTCTTGTAAGAAACAATACAGGAGTAGCAATGGGAGACACCATTACAATGCGAAAGATAAAGACTGTCCCTGCGGAATCTATCATAGTTGCACCACTTGATTCCATACCTCCACTAGATGAAAAGTATCTTACTGATTCACTAGAAAGTGTACCATTGGTAAAAGGAGACAATGTGATGGTTCCATACTTTGGTGGAAGACTTACTTTTCAGGTAATTGGAGTCACACCAGCAGTCGATGCAGTAATTGTCACTCAAAAAACAGTATTTCACATTGCTGAAAAAGGAGACACATTACGCGGAGTTCCTCAAGTGTCATATGAAGACATTGGAGGTCTGACTAGCGAAATTAAAAAAGTCCGTGAAATGATTGAGCTTCCAATGCGACATCCAGAAATATTTGAAAAACTTGGAGTTGAAGCACCAAAAGGTGTATTACTTTATGGAGTGCCAGGAACTGGAAAAACACTTTTAGCTAAAGCAGTTGCCAACGAAAGCAATGCTCACTTTATCAGTATATCCGGTCCTGAAATCATGAGCAAGTTTTATGGAGAAAGTGAAGCAAGACTACGAGAAATTTTTAAAGAAGCAAAAGAGAGGGCACCTTCCATTATTTTTATAGATGAAATAGATTCTATTGCTCCAAAACGTGAAGAAGTAATTGGCGAAGTTGAGAGAAGAGTAGTTTCCCAGATGCTTTCGCTCATGGATGGTTTGGAGGGAAGAGGCAAAGTGATTGTCATTGCAGCAACAAACAGACCAAACGCACTAGATCCAGCACTTAGGAGACCTGGGAGATTTGATAGAGAAATTGAGATCAGAATACCAGACAAGAAGGGAAGATTAGACATCCTTTTGATACACACAAGAAACATGCCACTAGCTGAGGATGTAAACTTGGAAAAAATTGCAGGAATAAGTCATGGATATGTAGGCGCTGATTTGGAATATCTTTGCAAGGAAGCTGCAATGAAATGTTTGAGAAGGTTATTGCCAGAAATTAATTTGGCAGATGAAAAAATTCCAACTGAAACTTTGGAAAAATTAATTGTAAACGCAGAAGATTATCAGTATGCATATCGTGAAGTTACACCAGCTGGAATGCGTGAAGTCTACATTGAAAGACCTGACGTAAAATGGGACGAAGTTGGAGGATTAGAAAGTGTCAAGCGTGAACTCCAAGAAGCAGTAGAATGGCCAATGAAGTATCCTGAACTTTACTCAAAACTAGGTTACAGAATGACACGCGGTATCTTACTTTATGGACCAAGCGGAACTGGTAAGACACTTTTAGCAAAAGCAGTAGCTACAGAAAGTGAGGCAAATTTCATTTCAGTAAAGGGCCCAGAGTTACTATCAAAATGGGTTGGAGAATCAGAACGAGGAATACGTGAGATATTCAAAAGGGCAAGGCAAGCTTCTCCATGTGTAATATTTTTTGATGAGATTGATTCTATCGTTCCTGTACGAGGAATGGGAGAGAGTGCTGTTACAGAAAAAGTTGTCAGCCAGCTTCTAACAGAACTTGATGGAATTGAGAGCTTACATGGTGTTGTAGTACTTGCAGCAACAAACAGGGCAGACATGATTGATAAAGCAATAATACGACCTGGAAGATTTGATAAGATGATTCTAGTACCAATGCCAGAAAAGGAGGGGCGACTCAAAATACTAGAGATAAATTGTAAGGAAATCCCCATTGACAAAGAAAAAAGAATTGAAAACAGTCCAAACCCTGACTATGTAGATCTAGAAAAAATTGCCGAGAATGCTGATGGTCTAAGCGGTGCAGATGTTGCCTCTATTGCAAATACAGCAGCATCTATGGTCATACACGAGTTTCTTGAAAAATATCCTGATCCGGTAGAAGCAGAAAAGCAAGCAGAAACTGCCAAAGTAAAGATGAGACACTTTGAAGACGCTCTTCGTAAAGTAAGAACACAAAAAGATCTAAAGACTGGTGAAAAGCTAACAGTCTCCCACTTTAGGTAATTTCAAAAAAATTGTTTAATGATGTAAAGCTAATTATCTTGATTAAAAATAAATTTTTAAATCATTCAGTCTATTTTTAGTTTATTCTTTTTTAGCTTCTTTCTCATTTGATGGTTTTGCAGAATCTTTCTTAAACCATGATATCAAACATGCTAGTTTTTTGTTCATCGCATCCAAGTCTAATGTGACTTAATAAACCGTCCTAAACCTCTTTGAATAAACAAAATATGATTTGTATTTGCTGAGGAAAAAAATTATCTTGCTGTGGAATATTTGTATGATTCAGGAAATTAATCTCTTACAGTAATATATAGTCAAAATTACGAGTAAAATTGGCGAAAATGCCGGGGTCGCCTAGCCTGGTAGGGCGCGCGCCTGGAAATAATTTACCATAAAGCGCGTACTCGCAAGGGTCCGAGAGTTCAAATCTCTCTCCCGGCGCCTTGATTTCTTAAAAAGAAAAGTTGATTTTTTATTATTTTCTAGGATGAAAAAACTTGCATATGCAATGTTCTTTATGCACATTACAAGCAAAACTTCCGGCATTACCAATATGTTGTATGAACTCATGTCCTCATTCACACTTTAGCTTGTATGATTGACTGATGGCAACTTTCATTGTATAATAACGTGCATTTCAATAAATAAGACTGACGTAGCTTTTATCAGTAAATATCATAAGCAAGATTTGTTGATGAAAATAAAATCATTATGTTTAGTGAGAAATTATGCGCGTTCCTTTTTAGAAACTAAAACGAAATATAGATCAGGCAAGCAGGATGATCTCCTGTCTGGAACCTGTGTCCTGACACCATGTGAACCTGTTTGCCCTAGTGTGTATTGTTTTGTAAATACACATCAGTTAACATTGTTAGTGAACAAAGCTGCGCAATTCTTTATAAATCAAATCACTGACATGCACCATGCATACAAGAATGCAATATTCTGCATTGGTGGCATGCGCTTTGCTGATAATTCCAGCTGCTGCGTTTGCTGACAACGGCTCTACTCAAGCTTCTGTACAACAATCTTATCTTGGTGCAATGCTTGCAAGAGCAACATGTCAGGCAAATGTTGAAACTGGTTATATCGGTGATGCGATATCTGACATATCTAACATAAACCAGACTGCAATAAGTGCTGACTCTAGCAAGATAAGCGCAGATTTGCAGACACTGACAACAGATGTCAACAACAAGGATCAATTCAAGGTAGATTTGAAATCGTTTAGAACTGATTCACTATCCGGTACACTTGATCTGCGTTCTGCAATAAAGGATGCAAAACCAACAAGTGATGAAAAAACAAAGCTAAAAAGTGATTTCAACAATATCAGATCTACCTATAAAAGCTGCATGTTTGGTGCAATACAACAATCTGCA
>DASSAF010000075.1:0-1691 GCA_035685565.1 Nitrosopumilaceae archaeon
ATATTTCCTTTGAAATAATAGAACCAGAAGCAGAATCTAATGCAAAGAAGTAAAGAACCGCCGACAGTTAACACGAAGAAAAAACAGCTTCAAAATTAACAGAACTCGATATCAAAACACTTATTATTTGAACATGAAAAATTTGTTTGATGACTAGTATAAGCCAGCTAAGAAGCGGAATGACAAAACTTGACACAGTAGAAGGCACAATTGAAAGCATTAGCGAACCAAGAACTGTAAATCTGAAAGCAGGCGGACAAGCCCAAGTTGCAGATGCCATAATAAAAGATGAAACGGGTCAGATCAAACTAACTTTGTGGGATGCACAAATCAAAATGGTAAAGGCAGGCTCCAAAGTCACAGTTGAAAATGGCTACATCAATAGCTTCAAAGGCGAAAATTCTCTAAACGTAGGAAAATACGGCAAGCTAAACATAGTAGAATTTTAGATATATCGTGATTGATTCTTTCCTTTTTTCCAGTCCACTAGGCCCAGAATTATTCCGGTAATCAATACAACAATTCCTATAATCACTAGAAGACCGGCAATAGCTAACGGCACTATGCTTTTGTGAAATGGTGAATTTGGGTCATTTAGTGCTTTTGACTTTTCGGGATTTTCAGTAAACATCATGGCTATAGTTATTGGATTTTTGCCTTTATTTTCTACATCAAAGCTGTAGGTATCGACCTTTGGTATCACAAATGACTTTATGAAAATTGGATCTCCTTCGTCAAATGAGCCAAATTTATCACCAAAAACGTTTGATACTGTAATAGAAACATGGTCATCTTGCTGATAATCCATGATGTGCAGTCCCCACATTAGAGGTACCTGAGACGTTCCAGTAGCATGTGAAAACGTAAAAGTTGTGCCAGGTTCAATTCTTTGTTTTTCTGTTACAGAGTCAAACATGTTTTCTGGCGTAGGAAAAAAACTTTTGTCCACACTTGCAGTTGGTGGGATAATAGAATACACAATTGCAAATGCTGCAATTATCATTACTGCACCAATTATCATGACAATTGGTCCGCGTCTTATCATGTCAACTAATGTATCCCAATTTTTTATCTTGTTGCGACAGCGGTAATGGTTCACCAGATGGTCTTTGTCCCATCTGATCCTCAATTGTTTTTATCAATTTTTCAGTATCCTGGGCCTTTTTGCTAAGATTTGTCATGTCAAGTTTTATTCCTAACATCTTGGAAAGAATTTCTAAAACTGCCTTGGATGCAATTGCATCAACAACATATCCAGAGGTTTCACCCAACAAACAAATTCCCGTAATCCCTTTTGTCTTTCCAACTCCAATAATCAATCCATTCATGCCAGTTATGCTTCCGTTATTCATAGTAAAGATGCCTTGTTTTGAAAATTCATTAACGACTTTTAGTGATGTGCTTGTTCCGTAAACCTTTGGTATTTTTGAAAAGGTTCCTGTTATGTAAGCAGCTAGTGTATAGATTGTTTCAACTCCAAGTTTTTCACAAATTTTTGTGATTTCTTCTGCCATGGCATATTCGCTCTCAGGAGATACTGGTTGGGCATCGCCTGCCAATAACACTATATCATTTGTTTTAGACTTGCAATAGTACAGAGTATTTTTCATGAGGTCAGTTGTACCGTCTGGTTGAATTAAAACCTGGGGTGGAAATGATGATGAGAATATGTTTGCAAACTGGACTCCCTT
>DASSAF010000076.1:0-2290 GCA_035685565.1 Nitrosopumilaceae archaeon
CTAAAAAAGACTTGATTTCTTCTATTTCATCTTGTTCGCTTGTGTTGAATTTTGAAATATCAAAAGGAAGTTTTTGCTGTTCTTCTTTCTTTTTACCAAACATGAACTAATAATATTCTAAATAATAACTTGCACATAAGCACTTCCAACAAATCATAACGTTCGATATTATCTAGACACCGTCAGTTTTTGTGCGTAAAAGGGGGGTTTACTATTTTTACCAAACATCATCAACTTCATCAAGTTCTTTGTATTCTACAGGTAATTCTCGTCTAAAGATTTTCAATCTGGATATGTCTCTGTCAAAGAGTAGATCTATAGTCCAATCAAGAAAAATCCTTACTCGCTTGTCTAGTCTTGGAATTTTAGAAAGATAGACTGTCCTCCAAATCAACCATGCTACAAAACCATGCAAATGTAATCCAAATATGGTGGCAATAGCTGATCTCTTTCCTATTATTGCCATCTGGCCTCTTGAAGAAAACTCAAATTTCTTTTTTTGTTTATTTTTTATTATAGCTTGTAAATTATATGCCACAACTTTTGCTCCAGCTTCTGCACTTTGTGCAGTTGGGGGGTATGGTCTATTGGTTTGTGGATTTAGTAAATAACAACAATCTCCAACGGCAAAAACCTCTGGAAAATCTGAAGCTTCCAAAAACTCGTTTACAACAATTCCTCCCTTGTTTGTCTTAAAGACAGATTTTTTTACTATATCAACTGGGGTAATACCTGCAGTCCAAACCAAAGTTCTTGTCTGAATTGATTCGATAACAGGTTGGCTTGCTGGAGTTTTATTCGGATCAACCACATCTTCTATTATTACCTCGGAACCGGAAAAACTTGAAAGTTTCTTGCTAAGTTTGACCTCTATTCCACGCCGTGTTAGTTTTTCTAGTGAAAATCTGGCTAACTTTTCATTAAATCCTGGTAAGATAAACGAGGCTGCCTCTAAAACAATAACCCTAATGTCTTCTTTTTTTATATTTGGATAATATTTTCTTGCATCTTGTACAAAGTCATTTAATTCACCAGCTGTTTCAATTCCAGCAAATCCAGCTCCAACTATTACAAGGGTGAGTAAACTTTTCTTAAGAATTGGATCGCTTTCATTTTCTGCTTGCTCTAACATGTCTATTACTCTATTTCGTAAAACCACTGCATCGTTTAACGTCTTCATGGAATATGCTCTCTCTTCCATTTTATCAATTCCAAAAAAGTTTGTTTGACTTCCTAGTGCAAGAACAAGAAAATCATAATGTAAAGAAATACCACGTCGCTCGTTAGTTCCAGTAAGAGTTACAATCTTTCCATAAGGATCAATGTTTTTGATTTGAGCTTCATAAAATATGGCTTTTTTACACAATGTTCTGATTGGTATCACAACGTGTCGCGTCTCAATCATTCCTGATGCTACTTGAGGAAGCATGGGAGTGAAAAGAAGAAAATTGTCTTCACTTACTAGAGCTATTTCGATATCGGTATCATTCATAAAATATGACTCTAATTTTCGCATACATCCTACTCCAGCAAAACCGCCACCTAGAATCAGAATTCTTTTCTTTCCTTCAGACATTTACAATTGAACCTAATTTGCCGGTTATATCCTATGGGTCTGATTATCATGCCTTCAAATATTAAAACAATATACCAAGGCGAACAATAAAATATCATAAAAACTGGTAAGGCTGTATGAGGAAAGAGTATGTAGTAGTTCGTATTGATGCTGCGCCCGATGGTGCTCCATACGTGGTAGTTTCTCTCTCATCCCCCAAGGATTTTAGAGAGCAGAACCAGCCAATGCCTCCTTTTGGTGGTTCAAATGTTATGGGTTTTACGAATATGGATGATATGGTAAAAGGCCTTAACAAAATGATGTCTGGTGGAATGTTTGGCCAGGCAGGGGGAATTACTTCAATTAAACTGGATATGCGTGAATACAAAGAACTTGGACTTTCCGTAGGAGATAATGTCTTTTTAGAAATTTCAAAGCCAGAATCTCTTGGTGTCTAAAAATATTTCCTGTCTTTCATATTTAAAATTTAACTAGATATTACAAACTAAACTCTATCTTGAAATCTCAGAGCGCAAAATTTCATAGGCTCTGGCTGCATCTTTCTCCTTTAGTACAATTATAATATCATCTTGGCCAAAAAAGGCATTTACAAGTTCTATTCCATTACTGTGCAGTATTTCAGATACGTAAGAAACTATGTCTGAGCCGCTTTGAGATTCTGGAACACGTATGCTGATTTTTGCTAATCCTGTTTGAAAATTGTTTTTCTGAAAT
>DASSAF010000077.1:0-9611 GCA_035685565.1 Nitrosopumilaceae archaeon
ATTACATCAAAGACTTGTTTTGACTTGTACATACAGTCTTCAAAATCCTTTTTGATACCTAGTGAAATTATTTCATCTGGAATACAAAATCCATGATTTGCTGTAAGCAATTGTCTTTCTAGTGTCAACACTCTATGTCTATGAAAATCACGAAACATTCCAAAGTTTGTTAAAAAATCAAAAGTATACTCTGTCATTTCAAATGCACGGGGTGGCCTATGTCGCCTATTTTGGCGAAGATTGGTAAATGACAGTATGATTTTTTTCCTTGTTGTAGGACCCATCTTTTTTACTTGATCAAGTATGTTGTTGTATGAAATTCCTTGTGCCTGTTCGTATAGTATGGCAGAAATTATGTTCTCTTCTGCCTTTTTTGCCGATTCAAAATCAACAAGGCTGACAAAAAAATCACTGCTTTTTTTGGGTTTGATGAGCTTTTTATTTAAATTAATGGCGGTTGTTTTTATCTCATGTAGATATTTTTGCAACGCCTTGCCATATTTATCATCCGCCCTTTTCACAAAAGACTTGATGGTAGTATCAAGCTCTTGCTGCATCTTTGACGCAAGCGTTCTTTCTTCCTGTAATCTGGAACTATGCAGTATTGTAAGTAGATACTCAAACGCCCTGCCATTTCCAGTTATTCCAACATTTGTAAGAGTAGACGCAGGTAATATGCCACGCAGTATGTCAAGTGCCTTTGCCTTTATTGTCGCATTGTAAATTCTTGTGGCTGATTTGATGTCTTCCTCGTTTGATAGACGTGAGAAAAAAACCTCCTCTCCTAAAGAATTTTTAAATTTTTGATTAGAAATGGGTTCTCTTTCTTGAATGTAAGAAATCATTGGTTGTATGTTTTTTGAATATATTTCAAAATCAAAATTACATGAATCCAAATACATGTCTGCATGTTTGGAATTCATTATTTCAGGTTCTCTAAAAAATTTGTATTCCCCATTAATTTTTTTATCCCAGGATACATAGCGTGAAGATTTTTCAAGATATGACAGACCAATTCTGCGGTCTTCAATTTTTTTCACCGCAATGTTGGATAGGCCCTCTATGGCAATCTGTGCTTCGCCAAGCTCAGCTACAGAATCATCTCCATATTCAAGTAAAACTCTGTTGTAAAATTCTTCACCACGATTTTCGTTTTGTATAAATTCATCAAGAAAAATTTTTCGCATGCTCTTGTCAGATCTGGAATATCTTGACATCAGTGCTCCGCGATCAACTTGTCTTGGAGTAATAATTGCAAAGACAGAGCCTTCTACGTTTGAAAAATGCTTTGATAAAATTTCTTTTTCAGAATTAGAAAATTCCGACATTATTACCGAACAGCTATCCAATTATAAATAATCTACTTTTTTCCAATTTGAATTAGATCAGGAAAACCATGCATTGTCGAATTATGTTTTGATTGCCAGCGAAGCAAAACTTCCTTAAATGATTCAGCTTCTGATTCATCTTCAGTATACATCAAAGTTGTTACCCACCTACCAGTGCCAGCTCTTCCCCCAATGGAGTTCATCCAAAAGTTGGTCGGCAAATTTTCAAAGGATTTGTTTTGTTCATCTCGGCTTAGGTCTACCCACCTTTTTGATACAAAATGCAGGATTTCGTCCAGGTCTTCTTTTTGAATCATCATATTTTGATACCTAAGAAAGGCATTTTAAAATTGCGAATTTTTCAAAAAATCCTCTCGTAGACTTTAGCTAAAATGATCTTACCAAAACTCGAAAGCTTGTTAACACTTTGTTGATTATATTGATTTCAAAACATATCCATAATGAGCAAAGAAGAGATCGAGTTTATCGGCAAGCAAGTTAAGGACATGTACGGCACTTTTATCGGCAAAGTTGTAGGCACTATAACTGATATCGACGGAAGTGTACAAACCGTGGGTGTTGATTGTGGTTCTGAAGGACTTAGGCAGATACCATTTGAACAACTGGTCGTACAAGGGGCGGTTGTAATTTTCATTCCTAGGTGGAGATTAGAAGCTCAAAGATTGTTACGTGAAAAGGGTCTTACATTACGCCGAATACGAGCTTTGATAGACATTGTATCTGATAACGACGATATGAAGGAGGATGCAGAGCTCATCCACGAAAAATACAAGATGAAACTTCTAACCCTAGAGGAATCTGAAAAACAGATCAAAGAAAAATTAGATCACAGACTGGCAGAGCTGGATAGCCAACTCAAGTCAATCAGAATGCTTGTGTTTGATGCCAAGTTGCAATACAAGAGCAGCGAGATTTCAGATGCAAAGTATGAATCTGTAAAGACACAGACTGTAGAGATAATAGAACACATAGAGCATGAAAAAGCAGAAATTGTAAACATTCAACATCGAATATCAGACCTTTCCGTGGAAAATGTGGAGCGGACAGAAAACCCAAAGGAACAACTTCATTCAGCCGCCGTTTCGTATTTGGGAAAAGTAGAAAGCAACCCGATTACAGAGCCAACTAAAACTGTGGCACCAATAACACCCGCACCTGCGATTACTAATACAACTCCCCCCACGCCATCGCAAAAGCCTGTTGCTATTGGAGCTGACGGTGCAGAAGATTCTCAAGATTCAGATTGGCTTAGTAGGATGTCATCCCAATAAGTCAAAAGAATAGGATATAGGGTTCGCTCCGACCTCCTTTTGAACAAATGTTTTTTTAAGAAACCAAGTCAGATATCTTATTGAGTGATTATTTAATAGGACTTGGAAACAATGATTCTGATACAAGAAAAAATGCAGACAAGGATTATATAAAATTCTGGGCAGAGCAGGCCAAAAATCTCCACTGGTTTGAGGACTGGCATGATATTTTGCAGTGGAACCCGCCATTTGGAAGGTGGTTTGTTGGGGGCAAGATTAACGCCTCATACAACACACTTGATGTGATCATACAAAAAAACCCTGATAAAATTGCCCTCTTGTGGGAAGGCGAGGATGGTGAAAGCCGTACTATAACATATCATGATTTATGGATTGAAGTAAACAAGTTTTCAAACGTACTAAAGTCGCTTGGGGCACGAAAAGGAGACAGGATAACAATCTATCTTCCTATGGTTCCAGAATTGCTGGTATCCATGCTTGCATGTGCAAGAATTGGTGCAATTCATTCTGTAATTTTTTCTGGATTTAGTGCCAAATCAATTAAAGACAGAGTGGAAGATTCTGGATCAAAAATTGTGGTTACTGCAGATGGCGGTTTCAGACGTGGTAATGTTGTAAAACTAAAAGAGATAGTAGATGAAGCAATTTCAGAACTTGATTTTGTACAAGATGTAGTTGTATTGGAGCGCGCAAAAATTCCAATAACTATATCCCCAAGGGACAAAAAATGGTCTGATCTTATGAAACATGCATCACCCAAATGTGAGCCAGAAAAACTGGAAAGCACACATCCGTTGTACATACTCTATACTTCTGGTACAACAGGAAAACCAAAGGGGGTGCTACATGGTACCGGAGGATATCTTACACATTTGTATTCTAGTTTCAAGTGGATTTTTGATATAAAAGATTCTGATGTTTATTTTTGTACAGCTGACATTGGATGGGTCACAGGACACAGCTATATTGTATATGGCCCATTATTGCATGGTGCAACCCAAGTGATGTATGAAGGTGCTCCAGATTTTCCAACACCTGAAAGAATGTGGAAGATAATTCAAAAATATAAAGTAACAATATTTTACACAACCCCCACAGCACTTCGCATGTTCATGAAGTCAGGCGATGACATTCCAAATTCATATGATCTTTTGTCATTGCGTCTGCTTGGAACAGTTGGGGAGCCAATCAACCCAGAGGTTTGGAAGTGGTACTACAATGTTATAGGCAAGAAGAAATGTCCTATTGTTGATACTTGGTGGCAGACAGAAACTGGCGGTGCCATGATTACACCAGTACCTGGATTGGAGACAATTCCACTCAGACCAGGCTCTGCTACAAGACCAATTCCAGGAATTGACATTGCAGTAGTTGATGAGGCAGGAAATGAAGTCGCTCCACAAACCAAGGGATATCTTGTAGTTAGAAAACCATGGCCTGGCATGCTTTTGACATTGTGGAATGACGATGAAAAATACAATCTAGTCTATTGGTCTAAATATAAAACGAGTTACTATCCAGGGGATTATTCCATCAAAGACAAGGATGGATATCTGTGGATGTTAGGAAGAGCAGATGATGTTCTAAAAGTTGCAGGCCACAGACTTGGGACTGCAGAGCTTGAAAGTGGATTTGTATCACATAAGGCGGTTGCAGAATCTGCAGTGTGCGGCATTTCACACGATGTAAAAGGAGAAGCGATAATTGCATTTGTGGTTCTACGAGACGGTTATTCCAGTAGTGAGACTCTGAAAAATGAAATCATACTTCACATAAGAAATGTCATAGGTCCAATAGCTTCGCCTGAACAGTTGTATTTTGTCACAAGACTTCCAAAGACACGTAGTGGGAAAATAATGCGAAGACTATTAAAAGCAATTGCAAAGGGAGATGAGATTGGAGATATTAGTACATTGGAAAACGAAGCTGCAGTAAGTGAGGTACAAGCGGCCTTTGAAGAAGTAAAACAATCCATTAAAAAAAATCTTACTAGATAGAAATTATCTGAAGCTTGGAATTTTCGGTAATATTGAATTTGTCAACAAAGCCAGCAGTTACCTCTAAAACATATTTGGCATTTTTTCCACCACCATTGTCTACTGTACAAGTCACAGTCTCAATTGCAGACTTGCAAGGTGCTACGTTTTTTGCTATATGAACTACATTTCCAGATGAATCAAACCAAATTATGTCCAATGGAAACTGCATGTTTAACATCCATATGGGTACTATCTGTTCGTTGTTGAACACAAAGATCATTCCATGATTATATGGCAGTTGTTTTTGGAACATCAAACCGCGTGTCTTTTGTGAATCAGTCTCAGCTACTTGTACATCTAGAGTGGCATCGCCAAGCTTTACTGTTCCCATTGGAAACTTGGTTTCAGCAAGCTTTGAATCAGATGGTATTGTTATCACTCCAACAACTCCTATTATGACGGCAGCAATTGCTATAGGGATTAGAACTTGGGCTCTTGATGCCACGTCTTATGAAGAAAAAGTTCTAGTTAAAAACCAATGGCATGCAAAAACTATTCTCTAATTAATAAGCATATTTTCTTTATTTTATTATTTTTGTATCATTTAAGAATATTTTCCATGCATTTTCTAATTTCGTTATATCGCATATAGAAATTCTACCACTAAAAAATATTAGAATCGTATCTATGGACTAAAAAATTTTGTTTTAGCAAAACAATTTGTGTATTTGATTATTACACGCTACTCGATAAATCAGGAGATAAGTTGGCCAAACAATTTTGTGTATTTGATTATTACACGCTACATGATAAGACATGAAATAATTAAGTACTCCAATGCGACATATTCCAAAAATTTCAGCAATCTTTGTTTTAATTATGATCATATCTGTTGTAGGGATTTTTGAAAGCAAAGCTTTTGCATATGTTGACACAACAAAACCAACCATATCTATTACTTCACCATCAGATGGTGCCACCATACCAACTGGGAATTATGTTGTGACAGGAACAGCATCAGATACTAGTAGTGGAATAAAACTAGTTCAAGTAAGGATAAACTCTGGTTCTATAATAACAGCTACGCCAAAGACTACAGGTGATTGGTCTACATGGAGTGCATCTCTTCAGTTTTCAAAGTCTGGCTCAAATACAATTGCTGTAAAGGCTACCGATAACGCAGGTAATGCTAAAATTTCTACTATTCATGTAACAGTGAATACTCCAAAACCTAACACAAACACCGCTTTTGTTTTTCTTGTTAGAAATAATGGAATAGACGATGTTTCACTTGCCTCATTGTATTCTAAACACGCAAGATCAACAGACATTGTTGCTCAATTCACTGATAAACTCCTTTCTGGTACCATAACAAGTCAAGTTCATGCACAAAAATCAACAGCATATTTTTCCCTTTCTGATATTCAGGCAAATGTGCAAAACCTACACAACCTTGGATACACTTGGGTAGTATATGACTTGGAGCCAAGTTACTCGCCAGCAAGTGAGGTACAAGACCCAGTTGGTTCGGTACAAAAAGCAAGTGCATATGCACACAACAACGGATTAAAATTAATGATAACACCTGCTGATATTCCATCTTCTAATTTTACAGGTATGGCAAAATATTCTGACGGTTTTATATTGCAGGCAATGGGCATGATTGCAGGAGATCCTACAGTATTTAGCAAGACAATACATGATTCTGTAGCAAAAATAAGATCAGGCAATACAAACTCAATTGTTATTCTACAAGACAGTGTTAACAAGGATACTGTTGACCAAATGAATAACGCATGGGATCTTACCAAAGATGTAGTAAATGGAATAACCATTTTCTATAGCACACCTGACCAATTACCACAGATGGCCAAGGTACTTGCACATGTTGATGGAATAAGCTAAAACTAATGCAAAAATAATTAGCGTTTTCTAATTAGCCCATCTTGTTTTTTAGATGGGAATAATCACTGAAAAAGTTCTTTGTTTCCTGACCAACATCTTTGATGGTGGCGCCGTTATAGATCTTTTCTAGATATTTTCCGGCAATTATCATGGGAATGCCAAAAGGAGTAGTAAGTGGATCTGGTGAAAAAAGGAAAATAAATCCAATCTTTTGTAGTTTTTTTCCAGGTGCGGATGCACGTTGTAAAGATCCTAGAGAACGTGCAGTTCCCCTGTCATCTAGACTGGCAAGGCCTGAATAAATCTCAGTTCTTCTTTTGGTCGATTCTCCTATTTTTTTAATTCTAGCGATATGCTTCTTATAATGCTCGTCCATTCTGGGAACTCTATTTTTTGATAGTTAAAATTCCATAGTAAAGATCAATTACAATGAGGTAAAGATTTCTTATACAAAGAGAACAGATTATATCATTCAAGGTATATCTCGACAAAATATGAAGGAAAAACGCGCTGAAAGACTAGAGTCTATAAAACAAGCCCACAAGTCAGCCAAGGCAGATTCTAGCTCACGAATGGAAGACTATCTAGAGGTGATATCAGAACTAGTAGAGCTAAAAGGATATGCAAATACGCTTGATATTTCTAGGTACATGAATGTCAGTGCACCTTCGGTGACAAAGATGTTGCAAAGGCTTGATGAAAACGGATACTTGGAGTATGAAAAATATCGTGGAATAAATTTGACTACAAAAGGTAATGCAGTTGCAGCCACAATACGACAAAAACATGGAATTCTATTAGAGTTTTTTAAGATGCTTGGAATAGATCATACTGCAGCAAATAAAGATGCAGAAGGAATAGAACACCATCTTAACCCAAAAACTATAAAGCAGCTACGAAAATTTATCACATATTTAAAAGCAAATCCCAAAGTTCTTAGTAATTTTGAGTGATTGATTTCATATAACTATTCTGAGATCATGTTTTGACATTGCCGCATTCATTATTCTTTTTCCACTATCAGATTTTTTAGAAATAATTATCTTGCCATTTTTTCCAACATATGATGACGTTACAAGCTTGTCTTTTACATATATGTCAGCAGACATTCCTGTTTTACTAGTATCTACTTCAAGTATTAGATTATTTCCTGATTCGGACATTTCAAACCATTCGCCCTTTACAAACGAAGTCTCATCTTTTGACTCTACATCGATATGTACTCCAAGAGTTTTTTCAAGATCATTTATTGTAGCACCACCGCGCCCAATTATGGACGGCATGACTTCCTTGTCTACTCGTACTCTTATGCTATTATTTGATAGGATCTCAATTTCTGCTTCTGAATCAAATCTACGTATTGTCTCTCTTATTTTTGATTCCGCTAGTTTTTCTATGCCTCCACTTTTTGCTTCTTTTGAGATTGGTATAACGATGTTTTCTTCACCATAAGTATAGATTTCATACTCTAAATTGTGATTCTCAAAATTTCGTACCTCTATTACTGGTCTTGCCAAGTCTTGTTCGGTCATGCCAGTTGGAACTTTGACTTTGAATTCTAATTCATACACTTGAGCAATGTTTCCAGCTTTTACAAATACTACTGTATCTAATATGTGGGGAATCATGCCAAGCTCAACTTTTCCAATAAATCGCTGAATTGCATCTAGTGGTGCGTTTGCATGTACTACTCCAACCATACCGACACCTGCTAACCTCAAGTCTGCAAATACTCTAAAGTCTTGAAATCTTCTAACCTCGTCAAAGATTGTATAGTCAGGTCTTACTAGAAGCAAGATATCTGCCGAATTTTCAAAACTACCATCAAGATGAGTATACTGGGTTATCTTTTCATTAACTTGTAAATCTCTTGGCGATTCAAGCGTTTTGACTATTTTACCTTTTTTAGAATAAAATTCAGCAAGACTAGAAGCAAACGTGCTTTTTCCAGAGCCTGGGGATCCAGAAATAAGAATACCCTCGGCTTTTTCTGAAAATCGGGTCATTAATTTTTCAGATATGGTGTACTGTTCTAGAGATAATTTTATTATTGGATGTGTAATGGTTATTTCATAACAATTTGAAAAAGGAGGGTGTGTTATTGTTGTTCTATAGTCTTTAAACTGAATTACCAACGCACCTGGTTTTGAAATCTCAACTTGTCCTGACTGGTTAATTCTTGATGCTTCAAGAATCTCTGTTGTTATGCTACTAAGATAGTCTTTTGTAAGAATTTTATCCTCAAGATCTACAAGTGTAAATGTTCCAGGTTTTCCTCGTTTTGCCATGGGCCTTGTTCCCTCTTTTAGATGGATGCTCATTGTTTGAGCGTCAAAAAACTTTTCAAACTCTAAGCCTGTTGTTTTAATGTCCGGCTTGGAATATCTAGTTTTAATGCCTTCGGCTTGGGCAACAAGTGCTTGAACATAATCTGCAGTGTAAAAAGTAGCATCGTTTTTCTTTGCAATGTCTTTTATTATTGCGTCTATTCTTCCGTGGCTTGCAAGTTTTATGTCATCCATGCTTGGCCTTTCTCCTTCAAATTTTAAGATGAGATTATTTTTTTTAGATAATTCACGAATTTTTTTTATTTCTTCCAATCCAACAAATCCGTATTCTTTGCTTTGTGAGGCTTGGGATTGTAGCTCATCAAGTACTGCAACAGGGATTATTATTTCACAATTATTTAGACTACCTGTTTCAATTAATTTTGTAATTTCTCCATCTATGATAATGCTGGTATCTACTACAATCTTTTCCATCGATTAGTGAGGTTATTTTGCGCTTTTTAATCATAGCTATGTAAATCTAAATATTTGAGGAACTTGTAAAATCAAACAGCTAGTTGTCAATAGATGTATACTTGATATTATTGCCAATGAAATGACATGGCGATATTTCGAATTCATTCCTGATATTATGATAATAATAGGGACAGAAAAAAGATGATTCTAATACGTTCTAAGAATGGGAAAAAGAGCAAAGTTTAAGATCAATTGATTTATAATTTTAACCAAGTGCCATTTTGATTGCAGTTAGTACGTCTTCAAAATTAAATGGCTTTAAAATATATGCTATTGCGCCAGCATTAATACACTCTGTCATTG
>DASSAF010000078.1:0-5650 GCA_035685565.1 Nitrosopumilaceae archaeon
CCAAAAGGTTACTTGATACAGGCCACACGGTAATTGTTTACAATAGGACAAGAAACAAAACAGAATATCTAAAAAATCTTGGAGCAATTGTTGCAGATACACCTAAGGATCTAGCACAAGAATGTGAACTTGTCATCACTATTGTAAAAGATTCTGATGCTGTAGAATCTGTCTCATTTGATAAAAATGGAATCATAGATGGGAAGCATGAGGGGCTAACAGTTGCTGACATGAGTACAATAAATCCAATTTCTTCAAAAAAAATAGCAAAAAAATTCCTAGAAAATGGAATATCAATGATTGACACTCCAGTGATGGGCGGACCAAACCTTGCAGAAAAAGGTGAACTTGTAGTCATGGTAGGGGGGGAAAAAGATGTTTATGAAAAATATAAACAGGTTTTTGATCATATTGGAAACAAGACATTCTATTTGGGTGAAAATGGTTCAGGGCACACAATGAAGCTTGCTATGAATTTGCAGATATCAATGCTAGCCTTGGCGTTATCGGAAGGAATTACACTGACAAAAAGAGCCGGATTAGATCCTAAATTATTTTTAGATATTTTAAACTCAACTTATTTTAAAACTGGTATGAGCGTATTAAAAGGCCCCAAGATGATAAATGGAAATTTTGAACCCAGTTTTACTTTGAAAATGATGAAAAAAGATCTTGATACAATAAACGCTACTGCAAAAGAACTTGGTACGTCTCTTCCAATGACAACATTGGCAAACGAGATTTATCAAAACGCAATTTCCAATGGTTTAGGCGAACTTGATTATACTGGAATTCTTGCATTTATAGAAAGAATAAGCAAATTATAAAAAAAATCAGTATTCTTCTGGCGGTTTTATTTTTCTAAAATTCACATAAACACCAATGTCATAAACAATTTTTAATAAACCACCTACAACAAATGGTGCAGAAAGTGACAACGATTGTATTATTGCACCTGCAAGAGATGGACTAACTGCTTGTGCTATGTTTCTTGATGTATTAGTTATACTAGCAGCGGCTATCCTTTCATTCTCATTGACTACAGCCACAATGTATGACTGTCTGGCTGGAACATCCATTTGAGACAAACTCATTCTTGCAAGGTATATCCCAATTGCTATTGGAAATGTAGGAGCAAATGCTAGCAATATCAACAAAACATTGGACGGGATATGAGTAAAGACCATTGTATTTATCAAACCAATTCTGTATGCAATTTTTGTTGCAAATAGAAATGAAAAAGCTGTCAGTAACCCAGCAATAGAGAAAATGTAGGATATTGTAGTCAGATCTGCACCAAATTTTGAAAAGAACCAAAATGACACTATACTTTGAATTACAAATCCTCCAGCAAAGGAATCTACAGCAAAAAGCGATGATAGTTTAGTGATAATTCCCTTGGATTTTGGAGAGATGGTACGAACTGATGCAGTTTTAGCAATATTTGGGTCAAGTTCAATTTTCTTGGAGAGAAAAAAATAGATCCCTATTACAATGACAGCACATATGCTATAAAAAAGAAAAAGTGTTCTAATTGATTCTACTTGGTTTAACCCGTATAGTTTTTGTACATACTGAGGAAATCCTGAAAGTAAAACTCCTGCAGACATTGCAAACGTGCCAGCCATGTTATAAATGGCAAAAATTGAGTTTCTTTTTTTGATATCATTAACTGTTTGTGGAAGTATTGCTTGTTCTATGGACAAAAACGCACCAACTTCAGTTCCAGTTACATTAATTGTTCCAATAAGAGCTGATACAATTAATGCAACATAATTATTTGTCACAAGAAAGATTCCACCAGAAATAGCCATCAAGATAGCATAAATAATTAGAATTTTTTTTCTACCAATCTTGTCAGCATAAAAACTTGCAAATATGTTAAAGATCACACTATTTACTAGTGTTGCAGTTAAAACTATGCCAATGAAGATTTCGTTAAATCCCATTAGTTTCAAGTAAATTGCAAGAATGATGCTTAGAAACCCATAAGAAAAAGTCCTAACTATTCTTGCAGTTAAGAGTAACTTACCATCTCGTGAGACCCAATCAAGAAACGCCATTACACACCAAGTTTGGCTTTATGTTTTTCAATATCTGCAGTCTCTACTTTTTTGAACAGAGGTGACGATTCCCCAATTTTATGATTAGCAGATACTGCCAAGTCTGACATTGAATTCCATTTTTGTTCAGAGACTTTGCCAGCAAGATTGAGTTGTATCCATATCTTTTCTGATGATTCTGGTAAAAATGGAAAAAGTGCAATTGCGATACTGCGAACTGCGTTTACTGAAAGGTAAATGCAATTGTTTGTGCCCTTTGCACCCTTCCAAGGCTCTTTTTGTTGGAAATATTGGTTAAAGTGAGCAGAAAATTCCAATATTCTTTTTAGCGCTTTATCTAAGTTGTTTTGTTCCATCAATGTGGTCATGTCATTTACCAAGTTTTTGATTTTGTTTTGTGCTTCTGTATCAGCAGAATCAAACTCTTCTGTTTGTGGAACTATACCGTTAACACTTTTTTGAGTAAAACCCAATGCACGGTTAACAAAATTACCAAGGTTTCCAATTAGCTCAGAATTGATTCTTGCAGAAAATTCCTCCCAATCAAAATTAAGATCATCTTGACTATGTGGTGTAATCAGCGTCAAGTAAAATCTCAAATAATCAGCAGGATAAAGACTAAGAAAATCTTTAAGGCCAATATACCAATTTCTGCTCTTTGATATTTTTTTTGCCTGTAGCATCAGATGCCCTCTTGTAGGAATATAGTCTGGCAACTTGTACTCTTTTTTTATTCCAATTCGCATTGCAGGCAAAAACAGATAATGATGATATACAATATCTTTTCCAATAAAATGATAGATGTCTGCTGTGTTCCAAAATTGTTTTCCGTCTATTCCCTTATCAGTAAGAAATTTGATTGTAGAAGAAATGTATGCCAGGTGATTATCGAACCAACCATAAAACACCTTACCGCCTGCTTCAGGCAGTGGGATTGGCACCCCCCAATGTATGTCACGCGTTATATCCCAGTCTGCAAGTCCATCTTTAATCCAGTTTTGTACATATTTTTTGACATCTTTTTGAAGATAGGAATCTTCTTCTAGCCATTGATTTAGTTCTTTAACAAAATTTGTCAGCTTGAAAAAATAATGTTTTGTCTTTTCTTTGGTTGGAGGATTTTTACATATTGAACAGCGTGGATTTAGTATCTCTTCTGGAACTCTACTGCATTTTTCACAAAGATCAGAATATTGATCTTCAGCTTTACAATATGGACATGTTCCAATTACATATCTATCTGGTAAGAATTTTTTATCGAATTTACAATAAAACTGGATGATTTCTTTTTCATATATGTGTCCATTTGCAAGTAATTTTTTAAAGACATCCTGAACAAACACTACATTCTCAGGTGAGCTTGTCCTGTAAAAAAAATCAAAATTTATTCCTAATGCAGTAAAATCATCATAATCACGCTTATTCCAGAACTTTACATATTCTTGAGGATCTTTTTGTTCTCTTTCTGACTGGATTAGAATTGGTGTACCATAATCATCTGATGCACAGATATAGTAAGCATCAACTCCCTTGAGTTTTAGAAATCGTGTTGTAATATCAGCAGGTAAATATGTAGAAGCAACATGTCCAAGATGAATCTCACCATTTGCATATGGGAGTGCACTAGTTATGATTGCCCTATCGCTCATTAGGTGTGTAAAGTGTGAGGCGAATTTAAGCTATCCCCAACTCTTGGCATATTTTATCTGAGCTTGGGTTGGCTTGTCAGTTTTGACATCCATTGCATTTAGAGCATCAACAGCAATTTGCTTATCTATCTCCTGTGGAACCGTTATTACCTTCTTTCCAATTTTTTTGTGATTTTTTGCTATGTGTATCATGGAAAGAAGTTGATTTGAAAATGATTGTGCCATTACTTCTGGAGGATGTCCTTCTGCTGCAACTAAATTTGCAATTCTGCCTTTTCCGATAAGATAAACGCGTTTTCCATTTTTCAAAAGACACTCATCGAGGTGAGGTCTAACTTGTTTAACGGATTTTGATTCATTAAGTAAAAAGTGTGCGTCTACTTCAACATCAAAGTGACCAACATTTCCAAGCACTGCGCCTTCTTTCATTTTTAAAATATGTTCTTTTCTTATCACTCCTGTTTGTCCCGTAGCAGTGATAAAAATATCACCAATCTTTGCAGCTTCAGCCATTGGAAGTACTTCGTAACCATCCATGTGAGCTTCTAAGGCTCTAATTGGGTCTACTTCTGTAACAAAAACTTTGGAGCCCATCCCATTTGCTCTTGATGCTACACCCCTTCCTACCCATCCGTATCCAGCTATAACAACACGTTTTCCTGCAAAAAGCAAATTCATAGATCTAAAGTAGCCATCAATTGTGCTCTGACCAGTTCCATACCTATTATCAAACATGTGTTTTGTGTAAGCATCGTTTACTGCGATGACTGGATATCTGAGTTTTTTCTGATTTGCCAAGGCTTTTAGTCTAATAACACCGGTTGTAGTTTCTTCAGTTCCGCCCATTATTTTTAGAGATGAAAACTTGGAGTTACTGTGTACTTTGCTGTGACAGTCAGACCCATCATCAGTTAGAATTTGAGGTTTGTGACTGAGCATTTGTTCAATGCACCAATCATATTCTTCCGTAGTTTGGCCTTGCCAAGCATAAATGTTAATTCCATTTTCATCAAGAAAAGCTGCAATATCATCTTGTGTAGAAAGCGGATTTGCACCACATGCACTTACTTCAGCTCCAAGTTCTTTTGCACCCATAATTAAAACAGACGTCTCTTTTGTAATGTGTAAGCAAATACCAAGTCTAATACCTCGTAATGGTTGTGATCGCTTAAGACGATCAATAGTATTTGTAAGAATTTTCATGTGGTTTTTAGCCCATTCGTATGACGTCTTACCTTGTTCTGCAAGACTTGGATCCTTTACTTTACCCATATCATGGAATCAAATATCAGGACTATAAAATAGTATCACAATAACAATCTAAATATTGATCAAAATTTCGTTTTAAATTAATGGCATGGAAAAAAGTCGCAGAGAAAAATGATATAACAATAGGCAAAGGAAAAGAGTTTTCAGTGGATGGAAAACGCATAGCGATCTTTAATCAAGATGGATTTCATGCGCTAGATTCAGTATGTGTTCATCAAGATGGTTCGATTGCCCCTGGAAAGTTGGAAGGAGATATAGTCGAATGTCCATTACATTTTTGGCATTACAACATCAAAACAGGAGAATTGCAGGACTACATCAAAGGAGTTAAGCTAAAAACCTACAATGTAGAAGCAAAAAGCGACGGAATTTACATCGATGTATGATAAGTTTAATTCCGTAATCTCAGATTAAAAATTATTGAATCAGGGCATCTTAGAAGAAATTAGGAAACAAGATTATGATTCCATACAAAATAAAATTGGAGAATTTCTTGTAGAAGAAGTATCTCAAAGACAGGCATTTGGAGTAGTTTTTGGCTTAAGCGGGGGAATAGATTCAGCTGTTATTGCAATGCTATGTTCAAAATTTCTCAAAGACAAATCACTTGCACTCATAATGCCAGATTCTAAAGCTACACCTAAAATTGATACAGAGGACGCAATCAAA
>DASSAF010000079.1:0-4099 GCA_035685565.1 Nitrosopumilaceae archaeon
GAGGTGCCTCTGTATATGCAGTCGCGTTGGTTGTTCCCTGAATTACAAATCCTGATTTTAATACCTTAATTGCTGCGTCAAAATCCTCCACTAGGGTATCTTTATGATAAGAGCCAACCCCCTCGAGTACCGATTTTCTAAATGCTCCAAGCGCACCAGTGACAATAGTGATTGAACCAAAATAATCAAAAGCTCTCCTGATTATTTCGATTCCTGCTACATATTCTAGTGCCTGTGTCCAAGTAAGCAAATTCATCCTGTTTCTGACCTTGACATTCCCGGCAACTGCGGCCACGTCTTTATTTGTCCCAAACCCTTTGACCATCTGTTTTAATGCCTGTCTGCCAATTATGGTGTCTGCATCAACTATTATGATTATTTCACCTTTCGCATACGCAAGACCATAGTTCATGGCACTGGCCTTGCCACCATTTTCTTTGTGCAATACTTTGATTTTGTTTTTGTATTTGTTTGCAATTTCTAAAGTTTTGTCATTACTGCCGTCATCAATAACTATTATTTCCTTATTTGGATAATCAGATTCTAACAAGCCTTCTATTGTACGTGCAATTACTTTTTCTTCATTATATGCTGGAACTAGAACAGTAATGTATGGATATACTAGAGGATCCGATATCATATCTTCTTTGTATTTACTGTATACTGCAAGTGGTACAAACATCATCGTACTCCAAAATGTAATTGTCATTCCCCACAAAATTATGATTCTGTTCGGAGATTGCCAAATGGAATAACTTTCGTATGCCGCAACCGATGCTAAAACTATTGGAAGTATGATCATGATTATGGCAAATGGTGATGGAATCTTTTTTGCATACTTGAATTTTGACGAGAGTTTTCCTCTTGCACTAAATAATTGATAAAACATGATAAACGCCGCAAAAGCAAGTGAGATCATAGTTAAACTTGTATTCATTAAATATACTGTATAAAATAAAACAGAAAATATGGCACAGACAAGAATTATCTGTATGTAATCTATCGTTGTTTTTTTGATTTCAGACATGTATTGGTATGGATCGTGAGTTAGTAAAGAATATACCTTTTACAAACTCAGTAACATATACGAATTAAACCCTACAATTACTCCTACAAAAATTGATGCGACAATTGTTGTAATTTTTCTATTTACAAATTCACCCATCAATTTTTTACTTCTTGTGAGAATTACTAGAGGTATGATAGGTAAAGGTATCAACAAACTAAGAATGACTTGACTGTATACCAGTATGTGTAAAGGATCAAAACCTAGAAAAATTGCAACCGTGGTTGGAATTACATTTACAAATCTGGTAACTATTCTTCTTAGCCAAACATTGACTTTTTTCCCAAGCAATCCCTCCATTATTACCTGACCAGCAAGAGTTCCTGCAACAGATGATGCAATTCCAGATGAAAGAAGAGTGACTAGGAATATTATTCCAGCTGCTACACCAAATAATGGAACAAGTGTTTTGTAAGCT
The DNA here is from genome assembly GCA_035685565.1 of Nitrosopumilaceae archaeon. Classification (GTDB taxonomy): domain Archaea; phylum Thermoproteota; class Nitrososphaeria; order Nitrososphaerales; family Nitrosopumilaceae; genus TA-20. Next base: position 1,485 of record DASSAF010000079.1, read on the forward strand.
TCTGATATTGATTGAATTTGAGAATTTTCCGGATTAAATGCAACAGATGCCATTATTAGAATTGCAGCATTAATCATGCCTGCCATGGAAAGCAGTATTATTGTCTCAACTAGATGGTGTTTTCTCATTTTCTTTCTTTCTTCAAGAGATTTGCCTTGTGCCCTGTCTTTAGTAAGTGAAGAATGCAAGAAAACTAGGTGGGGCATTACAGTTGCACCTATTATTCCAACTGCTACAAGTAATGCATGAGAATTAGCTATTGATGGAATCAATGAATGATAAACAATTGCAGGATAATCAGGTTTGGCAATAAATATCTCATAAAAGTAACCAAAGCTTATGACTGAGACAAAAAGTAAAAACATTTGTTCAAGTAGACGTGCTCGGCGTGATGTTAATCCCAAAATAATAATTACATCTATTGCACCAAATATTGATGCATAAATCAGCGGTACTCCAAATAACAAATTTAGTGCAACTACCGTTCCAAGATATTCTGCAAGATCAGTTGCAGCTGCTACTATCTCGGCGCTTAGCCAATAAGGAATGATAAACATTTTCTTTTGAAGTTTGTCACGGATGATTTCTGGCAAGGAATGCTCTGTAGCAATTCCCATTTTGCCTGACAGATACTGTATAAGCATGGCCATTATGCTAGATAGCCAAACAACCCATAACAAACCATATCCAAAAGATGCACCGCCTTGAATGTCGGTGCCATAGTTTCCCGGGTCCATATATCCTATACTGACAATTAATGCAGGACCTGAAAATGCAATGAACTTTGCAATGGTTTTTTTATTAATATTACCCATTATGCCCAAAATCCAATCATCTCAAAAACTACTTGGAATTATAATAGTGGCACATATAAAATTTAGCTTAGACTACATAATTTAGCTTAGTCTAACTTATACGTCTGAATGTTGACAGAATTCAAATATGAACAAGGATAATTATTCTGCCCAGATCTTGATCGTACCATTTTTGTACTTTTTATACAGATCTAGTTTGTACAGTTTTTTTTCCAGTTCTTTTTTAAGAGACTTGCGTACTGCAAGATGAAGTGGGATTTCCTTACCATTCATTTCTAGGCTAGTAAATGCCACAAACTGAGACGCAATATTTTCATCATCTTTGATCGTAATTTTTGCCTCACCCAAGTGCTTCAAAGCTCCTTTCATTCCTTCCAAATCTGGTCTATGTCCATCTCTTTCTTTTGGGACAGGTAGTTTTCTATATTTTTCATCAAAATATTCAGGGGTTCCATCAATATCCAAATGTGTAATAGTTATTCCAAAGTCTTCCATAGATTTTGCTAATGAGTTTAGTAACCTTTGATGAGCTTCCAAAGCCATCGATTTTATATCAAACTAAGAACAATATAAGTCAAAATTGATTTAATTTGACAAAACCAAAAATCCTTGCATTTGCAGGAAGCACTAGAACTGATTCATATAATAAAAAACTAGTCAAAATCTCTTCTACTGGTGCAACAGATGCAGGCGCAGATGTCACAATAATTGACCTTCGGGATTTTCCAATGCCAATTTATGATGGCGATTTGGAGCAAAAAGATGGCATTCCTTCTAACGCATGTAATCTCAAGGATATCATGTTAGCACATCAAGGATTTCTTATTTCTTCACCAGAGTATAACAGCTCAATCTCTGCTGTTTTTAAAAATGCAATTGATTGGACATCGCGTCAATCAGAAGGTGAAATTCCTCTGGCTTGTTTTAAAAATAAGGTTGCAGGAATAATGAGTGCTTCTCCTGGAATGCTTGGTGGCCTAAGAGGACTAGTTCATGTCAGGTCAATACTTGGAAACATTGGAGTCATTGTCATGCCAGATCAAATGACATTAGCAAAAGCTCATGAGGCTTTCAATGAAGATGGTACATTAAAAGACAAAAAACAGGAAGACCAAGTCAAAAAGATTGGTGCTAATGTGGCCAAAATGTTGTTAAAACTAAATGGCTAAAATCAAAATTAAATTAATGGACAAATTGACTGTTTTCAACAACTAAATAATACTCGTTCCTAGGTTATCTCGGATCGGTGGTCTAGCTGGTAGGATACCGCACTCACACTGCGGTGGTCAGGGGTTCAAATCCCTTCCGATCCAGGAATTTTTTAAATGACGAATTGCATTTGTAAAATCATGCTTAAACAGCTGGTTTTGATACAATTTATCAGCAATCCCTAAAAACACTGTAAACTGAAAATTAATGTGAAAACTCTACATCTTTCCATAATCACAATTGTTGGAATAGTTGTTATTGTAATGACTGTAATTGGAGTTTTCATTGAAAAACTAGGTGGAGATCAACAACCATATTCCACTATAGAAATAAAAAATATGAAAGAAAATTATGCATCAAGTGAGCCTATATCTTTCTCTGTAGTGATTGGAGGATATGGTTCGGGTTGTGGTACTACTACAGCAATAATCATCAAAGAAAATGATTCACAATACAAATCCCCCACATGGACCATTACGCCACAATGCGCAGATGGAACAATATTGCACTATTTCAAATTCAATTCCATGTCAGAAAATACAAGCATAAACCAGACTGGAAATTACATTCTGCAGGTATCGTTTAGTGACA
>DASSAF010000080.1:0-1567 GCA_035685565.1 Nitrosopumilaceae archaeon
AAATATGATATAAGCAATGCCATCTTTGATCCCTATTCTTCTTGTAACCAACATGGAAATTGTCACAGCTGGATTAATGTGAGCACCAGAAACATGGCCAAATGTGTAAACCATCAAACCAATTGCTGCACCATGTGCTAAAGATATCATAACTATTGCTTGAATTGAAAGACCAGTTCCAAATGCAACAGCTGCTAGTATAATAGCTAATGGCCCAAAGAAAACCAAACAATATGTTGCAATAGCTTCTGCAAACCATGCACGTGGATTGACCATCAGTCAATCACACTTTTGAATAACCATATAAAACATTCGAATAAGAAAAAATAATTAGGGAGCAAAAAAACAGATCTCATGCTTACAGAAGGTGACGATGTTCCAGATTTTAGCTTAAAAGATGCAGATGGAAAATTGGTTAAAAAATCAGATCTAAAGGGAAAAAAATATGTTGTCTATTTTTACCCAAAAGACTTTACTCCAGGATGCACCACTGAAGCAGCCGAGTTTTCCCAGGACTATAAGAAATTCAAGAATTCAGATATTGAGATACTTGGAATAAGCCCAGATGATGAAGAATCTCACAAAAAATTTGGTGAAAAAATGAAAGTGCCATTTATTTTGCTTGCAGACGTTGAGAAAGATGTCGCAAAGAAATTCGGAGTATGGGGCAAAAAGCAATTCATGGGTCGTGAATACATGGGTGTAAACAGGTCAACCTTTTTGGTAAATGAAAAAGGAAAAATTTTCAGAGTTTTTGAAAAAGTAAAAGCTGCAGGACATGCACAAGAAGTCCTAGAGGCTTTTAAAAATTAGTTTAGGGTTTCCAGCCGGCTGGCAGCGTACCGCGTTTTGGTTTTGGCGGTTCTGGTCTAACTTGAACAGTTTGACCTGCTGCAGATTGACCCTTGTATTGTTTGTCTGGAGGATGATACGACAATCTTGCCCTTGTTGCATAGTATTTGTTTCCTGTATATCCTGTAGAACTGGTTGTTGCATATGCTGGTGCAACTTCGCCAGATGATACTGATGATGCAGATGGTTTTGGTGCCTCTTTTGGTTTTGGTGGAGGAGCCATTCCTGCTGGTAATGTTCCATGGGTAGGACCTGAAGCTGCTGGTCTTGGTTTTGGTGCCGGAGGTGGTGCTGGTCTTGCATGTTGTTCTGCAGGTTTTACCTGAGACGATAATTGGCCTAGCTTTGCTTCAAGTTCAGCAATTTTTGCTTCAAGTTCGGAAGTAGATTTTTTAGTAGAAGATCGTGGTTTCCTTGGTTTATTTTCTTTTGACATGTGCTATTTGGTCATGCAAATGTAGTTTATTTAGATTTTGATCAGGTTCGGATTTGATTATTTATAGAAGTTTTATAAGAAGCGCACGGAATTTGTTATCTATTGGACGATTTTGAAAGGGATTACCCTGGGTTTGACTGGAAAAATACACCTGCCTACAAGCACCCAGGCGGTAGAAACTGTCCTTGCCCTAAACATGAATACATAAGAGAACAGGTCAATGTAGCAAGGACCATAAGTCAAACAAGTAAAGAAGTTGGCAAAATCACACTCAAGTTT
>DASSAF010000081.1:0-1932 GCA_035685565.1 Nitrosopumilaceae archaeon
CTCTTGTCAGCGTTAATAACCAAATTGCCATCAGTTGTGGAATTTGTGAATTGAATTTTTTTTGGATTCATTATTTCTTGGAGGTCATGATGAATCAAACTCATAAACTCGGTTATGTTGATATCATGACGGTCAAATTTCATTTTGTGCAAGTCAAGTTTATGAATATCCATAACATCACCAATTAACTGTTCTAATCTCTTTGCATTTCTTTCAATGGCATTTATTCCCGGAAGCTGTTTTTCAGTCAAACCAACACCCATTATTTTTGGATTTCGAAGATTACCACACCAGCCGATAATAGGTACGAGTGGTGTCCTTAATTCATGTGTAATCATTGATCCAAATTCTTCCCTTTGTTTCTCTAACGTATTCACCTTAGAAATCATTTCATTAACTGCGTTAGCAACATCTGCCACTTCCTCTTGGTTTGTTAAAATATTTATTTTTCTAAGATTTGACACATCCTCTGCCCTACAGGCGTTGGCCAATTGCATGAATGGGCGATATATCTTAGAAGATATTAGAAATACTATCGCAAATCCCGCCACTCCTACACTGACTGCCACTATCAATATTTGTAATTCGAGCTGGTTGAGGCTGGTGTTACCAGACAGCAACGATGAATATGGTTTTTCATAAACTATTGACCATCCAAATGTAGGTAATTTTTCAAATACAACATAATTTGACTCTCCATTCTTAACATAAGTTCCAAAGCCATTTTGAGAGGTATTTATAATATTAAGGATAGAGAGATTTGCATCAGTATCTTTTGGTGTCACGTTTCCAGATGAACTAGCTATTGTTTTTCCTGTAGAGTCAATGATACTCATAGTACCACTCTTTGTTTTAACTATATCATCAAATACAACAAAAGGTATTTCGCAGTGAAAAATTGCAGAGTCCGCATTATTCTGTTTTATTTTAGCAACGTATGCAATCACGGGGACCCCTGTATGTGGCGAGATATACGGAGGTTGAATATACACATCACCATATCCAGTAGGTAGTGCAGATTTCTCCTCTGAAAAAATTTTCTGGTACAGAGAATCATCTTTTGAGTGAAGATAGCAGGTAGCAGGAACGTTGAAAAGAGATTGAAAATCTTTTATCCATTCGCTAGTATAAGAGGGGGAAGAGTCAGCTTGCATGGTACTGCTGCTACCATTATTACCCATATTCATAACCATATTCATGGACATATTCATAGCCCCGGTAGTTTGCAAAGAAGGATTTACTTCAAATCGGTGTACGGCAAATGTCATCTCTTTTGATGTTTTCAAGTGAAGTTGACTTATCTGAACAGCAATTGATGCGATATCTGCCTTCATGTTATTAACTTCTGAATCTATTACAGCTGATTGAAGTGATTGAAAACTAATTAATCCTACTGACTCAACTAATACAATTATTGTGATGGAAAATGCTATGATAAGTTTCGCATTTATCTTCATAATGTTTCCTCATGTCGTTTCTTCTCTTATAACCTAGAAGGTGTAGCTTTTATGAAATTTCATTAAATTGATATGAAATGCTCAAGTTTTTGTCATCTCTTTTCTGTAGTCAGCATAATATGGCCCATCTTTTCCCGCACTTTAATTCAATCTTTACAATCAATAAAAAGACAGGGTTCGGACTGACAGTTAGAGATAGATTACAGTTTTTGAATTGACAGTGGGCACGAGTCCAGGAGATTTTGTGACGAAGGTTTGATACAAAATATGCAGTAATCTTATCAGAATATATACAAACCCCCTTAAAATTTTCAAGTCATATTTTTTAATCAAAATCACATTATCATGTTAAAATAATGTTCAGTTTCAAAAAGCAAGGTTAACGAAGATTCTTGTTTGTCTACTGGGTTATTTCATTAGTACAAGATATGATTACTTCCAAAAGACGGTCTAGGTCAAGTGGTTTCCTTAGATA
>DASSAF010000082.1:0-2667 GCA_035685565.1 Nitrosopumilaceae archaeon
ACATCATGGATTCAGACAAGAGCGAACATGCAATCCGAATGTCAAAAATTATTTCAAGATATCTTTCTTTGATAAGAGATATGCATGATTTTATAAAATCTTCTAATCTTGATGAAAAAGCAAAAAAGAAGTTTGAAGAAATTGAATCAGAATATGACAAACTAGCGGGTCAGCGAGGTACAATAATAAGAGAAATAATTCGTATAAGGAGACAAGAAGAAGGAGACTCACACTATCTATTTGAGAATGCAGACTTTTCACTTGCCACCATTAAACAACTGATAAGCGAAGGGGAAAAAGACGCAGAGAAAGTATTGTCAGCTAAATCATAGAGAAGCCAGTTTATTGTAATCCGATTATTTTCATAACCTTATTTGCAAATTTGTCTATATCCACAGTTGGCTCTGCAGAAACTAGCAAGACGTTTGAGTTTATTGGAAAGCTAATCATTACTGCATTTTGTCTGCGTGATGCAGAGTACTTGACAGGGCCAAGACTATAATCAAAGTCTTTTCTCATAGAGACTCGTAATGCCAATTCCATGTACATTTTTTGTCTCTCTGCTTCATCTTCAAGTGGTTTTATTCCGTCTTTAAAACCGCCTGCAACAAGCCGACCCATTGAGTTTATGCAGCCTGCGAATCTGATTTCATTGTCTTGTAAAAGGTTTTTACATTTTTGATCAAATAGCCAATATTCATCTGTTTTTTCTTTTTGCGTACTCATTGCCAATGACTCTATATTATAACATAAAAACGCTACTACTACTTTCAACTGGTTTTTTATATTATTTCATTATGATACATACAAACGGTTAACATATCTCATACAAAATAATTAGGAGAAAAATTGTTAAACTAAAATAATATGCTTTTAATCTACGTGTATGATCACTGTAAACTGCAGGGGAGTAGAAGGCATAAAATCAGCACTTGCAGTTTATGTGTCTGATCAGATAGGAGCCATTCCAGCACTCAAATCTCATGAATTCATGTTAGCGCCAATAGATGATCAGGAAAAAATTGATGAAAATAAAGTAATAGAATCAATAAAAAATTTCTTAAATTCTATTGGTGAGAAAGAAAACTTTGCAGTCATAAATACGAATAATATGATTTCCATCGTATCAATAAATGGAAAAGTTTTGGAATCTGCAAATATATCCACAGATCAATTTTTCTCATGCACGCATTGCGGTTACATAACAAGATATGAGACGGTTTACAAAAACCATGAAAAAATCCATTACCTAGTCTAGTTGTATTTGAAGAAAAAGCATCAAGTCATTTTATAAAATTTTGGTTGTGGAAAACCATCATATTAATCAGAATAACACTAATTACTAGATGCCTAACCCACATTAATTATGAAAAATGAGAAACAGATTGTTGCAGGTGCAATAGCAGCTGCCATTATAGTCATGGCAGTAGCAGTTTTTCCCTTTTGGAATTTAATTCCAAACAAGGTTACAGAGACGGTAAAAGTCGTATTAGTAGATCAAACAGGCTGTACTGCAGAAACACATGACGGGTTTGATGTAAAAATTGGTCCATGTAATGCAAAAGCCGGAGACACCATCACTGCATCATTTGATGGAAAAATCAGAGACAGACAAAAACCATTTACGCCATAATATTGAAAAACTTTCTAGAGCAGTTTTAGATCTTTTGTAACTTTATCGACTTTATCCTCAGGAGCTGGTCCAATTGAAATACATGTAACTGTTCCAGGAGCAATTTGAGTATGGCCAGCATCTGTTACTTCGGACCAAGGAAGATCAATGGATATTGCATGTCTTTTTATTTTTTCCAATTCATCAAGGCTGGTCACTTTTACAACAACTTTTTCCTGACCTGACAGTTCCCATTGCTTGTACCACTCGGGATGTGATTTTCTGACATGTTCTGCACCTAAAACACAAGCATGCCCAACTTGGGCAGCTATTTTTCCAGTACCCATGTTTAGATCTTTTCTTACTACAACTACTTGTTTAACCAAACCCATGCCAATTTTTTAAACCAATTAGAGTATGTTAAACTTTTGAATTGAATTAAATAATTGAACTAAATTAAAAAATCGTTGGATTACGATGTCATAATTGCAGGCGGTAGCGTCTCAGGTCTTCTGTGTGCAAGAGAGATAGCAAGCCGTGGCCATAGTGTTCTAGTCATAGAGGAAGACTCTGAGATTGGAACACCTGAGCATTGTGGCGGTCTGGTCAGCATAATGGGAATAGATGAGCTTGGAGTAGTACCCATGAGAGCAACTCTTGATAACAAGATAAGATCAGCTGCGATTTTTTCACCTGCAAAAAAGAGTTTTTCACTTGATGCAAGATCTCAAAAAGTCATAGTATTAGACAGACGTGAATTTGACAAACAAATCGCACACCAAGCGCAAACTAACGGTGCAGAAATTCGTGTCAGAGTACCTCTAAGAGAGATTTTTGACGACGGTGTGAAAACTTCGGAAGGTTCGTTAAAATGCAAAATTGTTGTGGATGCACGAGGAGTCTCCTCACTTATTCAAAAAGACAGAACTGGAATATTGCAATCTGCACAGTATGAAGTGTATGCAGACTGGATTGAAAAGGACAGAATCGAGGTATATTTTGATCAAGAAAAATTCCCTGATTTTTTTGCATGGGTAATTCCTACCAGAAGAGAC
>DASSAF010000083.1:0-3759 GCA_035685565.1 Nitrosopumilaceae archaeon
TTCTTTGACACGCTTCTCACCAATTTTTAGAGCTACAAAATATTGCATACAAGTTGTACTGATGTTTTGTTATTTATAGGATATCTCGTCTAAAATTTCTAGAATTTCTTTACTCTTTATGTCCTTTTTTGCAGATTCAAAAAACAACGCAAGCTTGTCCTTTGGATGTCCCTCTGTATTATATTTTAAAGATTGTATTGCCATTTCTAGACGATCAATTTCATGCATTAAGGTTGCTTCTTTTGAAGTTCCATCTTGGAATTCGTTCCATATTTTTTCATATTCGCTTGAAATCTCTAATGGCAGTTTTGAAAGAATCTCTTTCATTGTTTGATTTTCAATTTCTTTTTTATCGTTTTTTGAAATTTCATCTGGTGTAAAATCACCAGTAATAGACTCGGAAAGATCATGTATTAATGCCATCTTTAGCATTTTTTCAGTATCAAGTTTTTTTAAATCAGAAAAAACCATTGCCATAACAGCTGCACTAAATGAATGATCTGCTACTGATTCGGGATGGGCTATGCCGATTTTATCTTTCCATCCCTTGCGGGGTGTTTTTTTTAACTCTGCTACGATATAAAAAAAATCAAATAGCATTAAGATTCCTTTTCATTGTTACATAAAGAATTTGGCACGTTCTAACCGAACTATTTGTACTATTAAATAATTCGAACAAGATAAAAGCGTCCAAACTAACAATCACTCATTGGTAAAAATATATACAAAAACTGGCGATGATGGCTCTACGGGCCTTATTGGAGGTAATCGTATACGAAAATCAAGTCCTAGGATAATTGCATATGGCGCAGTAGATGAATTGAACTCATCACTTGGAATTGCACTCTCATTAAAATTAGATGCAGACATTGCAAATTTACTGACAAAAATTCAAAATGACTTGTTTGTAGTTGGTGCAGACTTGGCTAATCCAGATTTAAAAAACACATCAAATAGAATTACAGATGATATGGTACAGTTCCTTGAACATAACATAGACAACCTAGAAAAGGAATTGAGCACAATTTCTTATTTCATATTGCCTGGAGGAGACCAAATTGCATCACAGGTACACATGGCTCGTGCAATATCGCGTAGAGCAGAAACTAGTATTGTATATTTAGCAGAAATTGAAGAAATAAACAAGACATGTAAGATTTACATAAACAGATTAGCAGACTTGCTTTTTGTCATAGCTCGTGTTATCAATAAAAGAAAAACGATCAATGACATTGCCTGGAAAAAATAAAGACACACTTTAATTCCCCGAGAATTGGATATTTCGATGTGCCGCCGTAGCTCAGCCCGGGAGAGCACTCGGCTGAAGACCGAGCTGTCGCGCGTTCAAGTCCCGCCGGCGGCACTGTAATTTTATTAATTAGATCACATGATCGGCGAACAATCTTGAGACAAGTTTAATAATATGGTCTCCAATTTTGGTTAATCGTAATTGGCAAAAGATAAGAAAAAAGAGACAAAGAAAAAGAGCCCTAGTGAAAAAAAGAAAAAGGCACCAGCAAAAGCAAAACCAAAACTAAAACAAGATTTGGTTTCTAGTGACGATGCTGGAATTATCGTAGTAGAAGACGATACAAATATGGACAAGGAAGCTGAACTTGAGGCACGTAAAGCGTATCTTGAAGAAGCACGTTCTCAAGAAGCTTCAGAAGATTAATTCTTACATCTGTTTAATTTTAATGCATACATCATTGTATGGAATTCGTTTTAAAAGATCATACTTATCCATACGTGAATCATAATAACCGTTAATGCGAGCACTTTGTCTAATTGCTGTCAAACCAGGTAAGGTAGATAATGTAATACTGACACTTCGAAAAATTCGAAAGGTGGTACGAGAAATAATGGTTGTAACAGGTAGAGCTGATATTGCTGTAGTCCTTCAAGGGACAATTGATGAAATCAATAATGTTGTAATTGATTTTAAGAAGATTAGAGAAATTGTAACTACTGAAACTCTAATTGAGGTGGAGGTAAACCTGGGATGGTAAAAGCAGTAGTACTGGTAAAATCTCCAAAAAAACTTATTGCTGCAAGACTGAGAATGGTAAAATCAGTATATGATTCGTTTCCAGTAAGTGGTCAATTTGATGCGGTGGCTTTAATCGAAGTTAAATCATTATCACAGATAAAAGATGTTACCTCGGAAATCCAAAACATCAAAGGGGTAGAAAGAACAGAAACAATGGTTCAAGTAATATAGCATAAGGGTTTTTAACAAAGTATATTCAAACCTCATTATGAACATAAAGCATCTTGGTAGCGTAATAATTGCAGTATCAAATCTGGAAAAATCTGTAAAATTTTACAATGAAATAATAGGCATGCCAATTAAAAACAAAAGAGAAAACTGGGTAGAACTTGGAAAGCAGGGAGGTACAGTTATTTTACATCCTGCTGCCACTAAAATAAACACAGGTACTTCCATTGAGAATGGCATTGTAATTGGCCTTGTAGTTGGCGATATCCAGTCAGCTGTTCAAGAACTAAAATCACAAAGCGTTACAATATACAGAGACATTGAATCTCACAAGGCAGGTACAAACGCAATAGTTTTGGATCCTGATAAATACATGATATCTTTGTTTGAGCCTGCTCCGCCAGATAGTGCAAAACAAGCACGCGGATTCCACGGTTTTGCTCCACTCTAAATTAGTTTTTTGATTTTATTAATTATTTTGTCTAACAAATTTAGAGAGACATTTTCATCTACTGAAATATAATAAATCCCTTCTTTTCTTTGGAATGCAACCAAAGTAACTTTGTCATGTTTAAAAATTGCACAATCCATAATACCTATTGCATTATCATTTGAGCGTCGCATTGTTAATAGAGTTGAAATTAGAAAAAACTCGTTTCTAGCTGGCTCTGATTTCAAATATATTTTGGTACCGGGTCTTATTATTCCAGTCATCGTTCTCCCATACTCGTTGATTAACCCTACATATCTTATCGATTTTGATGATAGGAGAATTTTCTGGCATTTTTTTCTATAAATAGAAATATCTTCTTGCCATTTCTCAGCTGGAGTTTTTGTCATATTCAGGATATCTTTACAGGCCTTATAAAGGTGGATTTTATTTCTTTTTTTGTTTTTCCAGGTCTTTTTTTAATACGGCGTTTTCTTTTTTTAGTTGTTCGTTTTCGACTTGAAGTGCATTAATAGAATTTACTCCTTTATGCATAGGATGAGATGGACCAAATTGGTTTGGTGCTAAATCAAAAAGCCCAGCTGCATATTGTTGGAACATTGTGTAAAAATCTGATAACCTTTCAAACATTAGTGAATTGTCCCGAATTATGTTGTCTTTTAGCTTACCGGTCATAGTTATGCCTCTAGGATGATTTGTCATTGGAGGCAAACGTGGAAATGCAAATGGACTATTTACCATGTTTTGATATTGATTGTAAAACTCTAACATTTTTTTTGTATCCATATTCCACATATATTATGAGGTTTTTTGCCCCTTATTTCACCTTTACGTGTTAAAAATTAGGCATCATACATAAAACAGGTTGTCAACCGGAGATCATTTTTTATAAAGATCAGCTGATCGCTGATCCTTATAGAAGCCACCGATCTCATTTGATAAAATGACAAAACCAATATCTATGTACTGTATAAAATGTAAAAAAAATATAGTTTCAACTGATTTGTACAAAATTGTAATGTATGTTGTTGGTGAAAAGTTTACCGATCATCATTACGAACACATTGAATGCCCTGACAATTTTATTGTT
>DASSAF010000084.1:0-11509 GCA_035685565.1 Nitrosopumilaceae archaeon
ACTCACATCATCAGATACAATATCCACAAAGGCAGCTAAACAAGCATCATTATCTGAAACACTCACATCATCAGATACAATATCCACAACTGCAGTCAAACAGATTTCCTTATCTGAAACATTAACATCATCAGATACAATATCCACAAAGTCAAGCAAAAATCAATCTCTCTCTGAGTCACTCACATCATCTGATAAAGTATCTACAAAGACAGTATTATCTAAATCACTTGCTGAATCACTAACCTTATCTGATTGTGTAGTAAACATCTCAGGATCTAAACTATTTATTAATAATTGCCAGACACAAATTATGGTTGATCCAAATCATCCACAATTAGTTGTAACCAGCAGTAGCGTTGCTCTAGCAACCATAACTATTCCGTCTACAATAACCAATTCTACATTAAGCTATTCAGCAATAGCTCAGACAAGCGGTACATCTAAAACGGTAACAATTGACAATGGTTTAACAATCAACAAAGCTACTACAGGTTCTATTACTGATGTTAAGATTATATTTTCACCAAACATAACCATATCAGGTCCTCTTTCTTGGAATGGCGTAATTAATCTACCAACTGTTCAAGCTTCCAGCTCTGTGCCCTTGCCAACACAAGCAGGAGTAAATAACACCGTTACCAAGAGTATTGAAGTAGGATCTGGTTCTACCACACTAACTTTCAACAAGGCAACACGCATAGTATTTGTGGGTAATGCAGGACAACACGTTGGTTATTACAACTCAGTTAAGTCATATACAGAAATTACCACAACTTGTAACGATAATACTCAATCTACAAACGACGGTCTACCAGCTGGAGGAAATTGCAAAATTAACGTCGGATCCGATCTGGTAGTCTGGACAAAGCACTTTACTGGCTTTGCTACATCAACTTCATCATCTTCATCTTCATCAAGCTCTTCATCATCTTCTGCAACTGGAGGATCAGGTGGAGGGGCTGGTACAACAGGTGTTGGATCTTACGGACATAGTGGAACTGGTGCTCAAGGATTTGGTGGTATTCTAACACCTGCATTAAAGATCTACGAAGTATCTTATGACCTATGTAAAACAGACGTGGTTAGAATTGTAGTCGGCACAGATCCTGGAGCTCACACAACTGTTATTTTGCGCACATTATCTGGAATAATTCAAGCACAACTATCTAATGATCAACCATTTACACAACAAAATGTCAATGCAACTATCCAAAAGAGCGTATATGAAGTTCATATAAATCCAAATCAAAAATCATTTGAGGTAGTTGTAATGGAAGCAATGGGAAAGAATGTCAATACTATAGGCAAGACAATAGGGGTTACTGGATGTGAGGCAACAATTGTCTTTGAACAAGGCATTTCAGGAATTCAACCAACCCAAGTTGACCTTACAGCCCCCAAAATATTTGATGTTAAACTACAATTAGAGAATGGAACAAAGGCTTTAGCATCTGATGTAACAAGCTATGTAGATAAGCAGTCAATGTCAGTGTATGCTATAATAGACAGCTCGACACCAATTGATCGTGCCGAGCTTAGATTTGTTAAACTAGGAGACGATCTTACAAAATATGCAGCAGTAAAGATGGATGTTGTGCCACTACATATATCCAACACGACATACATCATCTCAGGAACAATTCCACAAGAGTCCATGCAATCTCCAGCTACCCAATATTGGATTGATGTGCAAAACAATGCTGGCAAGAAAACTGATTCAGAAACATATGCTATAGGAGTCAAACCAAGTTATCCAATCAATGGCAAGCTAGAATTAGATATAGTGCATAATAAAGCAGCAGGAAGTATAGCCAGACCTACTGCCTACTTTACCAATGAGGCTAGTAGTCCAGTTTATGGAACCATATCTCTAATCGTTGATGGAAAATCAGTTTATACATCACCAGGACAACTCTTCAAAACAGGACAGATTCCTGTAACTCTAGAATGGAAGACGCTATCTACTGATCAGCTTACAAACCATGACATACAGGCAGTGGCGAGTGTTTATGATAAATCATTTACCGCACAAGCAACAATCACTACCTTCTCTGCAACTAAGACCGTATCAATTAGTGCACCAATTAAAATTGAATCCATAACAGACAATAATGGTCACACCATAGCGAATCCACAAATTTTGTATTCTTCATTTAATAATGAAGGAAACATGAGATTCAAGGTGATAGCACCAGATGGAACATGTGTGATAGGCGGCTCTGATAACTGTCTTGTAAGGGGATCCACATTTGGATTGCCAGGACAAGTAAAGAGCATTACAGTGGGAGATCAGTTATACAGAGTTAGATATTCAGGAACAGATTCATCACTTGAAAGATTCTCAATTACATCGGTAGATCCAATTGTTGGCCAATGGAACACAGAAATTGATTCACAACAAGAATTACTACCTATGGCTCATGCTATGCAAGACATCTTCTTGAAGATTACATTTAGACCAGTAGAAACACCGTTTGTGACAGAAACAAAATAAAATTTTCAAGTTTATAAAATTAATGCCATGAAGGTACAAAGTTGTAATTGAATCTGTTCTTTAACTATGGAAATGTAGTAGCTTTTGCAAGATACAAATCAAGATCTGAAATTTTTATCCTTTCTTGATTCATGGAATCGCGTATTCTAACAGTAACAGTTTGATCTTCAAGTGTTTGATGATCTATTGTAACAGCAAATGGTGCACCAACTTCATCTAACCTTCTATATCTTCTTCCTATAGCACCAGAGTGATCCAAAAAAGTGTCATATTTTGTTCTAAGATTAAAGAAAATCTCATCTGTTTTTTCTGCAAGCCCATCTTTTTTCATAAGAGAAAGTACACCAACATGAACAGGAGCAAGATATGGTTTTAAAGAAAGAACAACTCTGTCATTTTCTTTATCTTCACGAAAACTGTGTTCTAAAATGGTGTAAAGACTTCTATCTATACCCATTGAAAGCTCAAATACATGTGGAAGCACTTTTACATCATCATCTAAGACCTCAAATTTTTCCTTACTTACATTTGCATGACTTTTCAAATCATAATCTGATCTATAATTGCATGCAACAAGTTCAAGCCAACCTGTAGTAGTTTCAACTTCAAAATCAAATGCTATAGAAGCATAAAACGCCTTTTCCTTATCCCCAAGTTTTCTAAACCTGCTTCTTGTTACATCAATCCCTGTCTTTTGATAAAACTCTATCAATAAACCAAGATAATATGCAACAAGCTTGTTTGGTAAAATTCCAGCGTCTAGAGCTTGTTTGCAGGTCATAGTTTTGATATTGTCTTCAACCATGATTCTGATTTCGGTATTCTCAACCTCAGAAAATTTTTCAAGATTATCCAGTTTGTTTGGATTACAAAAGACTTCAATTTCTGCCTGATAAAATTCCCTCAATCTTAAAAGACTCTGTCTTGGGGAAATCTCGTTTCTAAAACTTTTTCCAATTTGTGCTATTCCTATTGGTAATTTGCCTCGCATAGTTTTGAAAAGTCTTGGAAAGTCAACAAAAATGGATTGACATGTTTCTGGCCTAAGATAGGCTAATTCTGATTCAGGCCCTATGCCCACCTTAAACATCATGTTGAATTTGCGGGCTTTCTCAAAGCTACCTTTGCATTTTGGACAGACTATGTTTTTTTCTAAAATCATCTTATCGAATTCGACAAGATCTGCGCTTTCAGGCACTATGATCGAGGTAATTTCTGTAATTAATTTATCAGCTCTAAAAATTGACTTGCATTTTTGACATCCTATGATAGGATCTGCAAAACTAGAAAGATGACCCGATGCCATAAAAACAGACTTTGACATTATCTGAGAGCCATCTATTTCCATCATCCTGTCTCGTCTGACAAGTTCTCGTCTCCATAGTTCGACGAATTTATTTTTTAGACTGACTCCAGATGGACCATATTCCCAAAAACCAGCTTGCGCGTCTGCATAAACTTCACAACTTGGAAAATAAAATCCACGCTCTAATGCAAGCTGCATTATCTGATCATAATTCACAACAAGTCCTCTCTATACTCGAATTCATATGTAATTATGCTAATTCCTTTACTTTTTTTATGTTTCCAAGATCATCACGTCTTTCATCTATGGGTGTTTCTAAGATAATTGGAATGTTTTTAGAATTGGAAAATTTTATGACATGAGCAAGCCCAATTTCACCAATTTGCCCTAGTCCGATATGCTCATGTCTGTCAATGTTGCAGCCTATTGCTCCTTTTGAATCATTTAAATGAATTATTTTGAGTTGCTCAAAGCCTATTGTTTTTCCAAATTTTTTAAGTGTTAATGCGGCAGTTTTTTCTGTTCTTAAATCATATCCTGCTGCAAAAGCATGACACGTGTCAAGACAAACTCCGAATCTTTTTTCTGGTTTAAGTTGAAATAGTATGGACGCGAGTTGTTCAAAATCAGAACCGACACTATTTTTTTGTCCTGCAGTATTTTCCAGAAGTATAGTGACATCACCCGGAGTTTCTTTAGCAGCTTTTGTAAATGCTTTAACTAGTTTTTCTATTCCTTTTTTATCTCCAGTCCCTTTATGGCTTCCAAGATGTGCTACGATGTAAGGAATTCCCAGTTTGCTACACCTTTTTATCTCATTGATTAACGAATTCAGAGATCTCGCAAATGGATCATCTTCAGGAGAAGAAAGATTTGGCAAATACGGCATATGAGCAACAGTTGCAAACCTATCAATCTCACTTGCCGCAAGTTTTTCTTTAAAACTTGTAATATCATTTTTGGAAAGTGGTTTTGCAGCCCATCCTCTCGGGTTTCTTGTAAAAATCTGAAATGCTGAACAACCCATTACTACTGCGTTATCAACCGCTCTGTCTATAGAGCCTGCAATGGAAACATGCAAACCAACCCGCATATTGGTAATTTAATTGAGTATAATTTAAACTCCTAGGCAATATTTGAAGCAAAATGATACCAAACAAATTCTTATTTTGAAAATATAACCAAATTTTTAAAGTAAAAAGAATCAAATAAAATATGTTACAACTTGGCATAAAGGAACTTGCAAAGTATCCATTTCTCGCGGAAACTGGAGATTATCTAAGAGACAAAGGATTCAACCTAGAACAACTATCCGATCCAGATTGGAAACCAGTGATTGAAAAGGCATATGGCAGGATTGTTGTTGCTACTACAGGGCAAATTTATGGTGGTGATATTGAAAATCCAGATTTGGAGATTCTCTCTTTTGTTATTGCTATAATATTGTTAAAATCAGCAGGGATCTCTACTCTGAACAGAAGATTTTCCCTTGCAGAAGCAAGAAGAGCAGAAAGATATTTAGAACAAGGTCTTAATGCGTTACAAAAAGACCGTACTATATTAGAAAATCTAAAATTAAAAGAGGAATCAATTCAGTCTTCCCTGAAAATAATCCAAGATCTTTTCTCAATAAGAGTGGAAATGGAAGATGACAGATTAAAAATTAGTATTTCAGACTATCTCAAACGTGCAGCTCATTTTAATGAACGAGAATGGAAGCTAGTAAATAGGCGAGTAGAAAATGGCTATGTGTATTTATCTTCACATGAAATAGTCAGACTCGTACGAAAAGAACTTGACGTATATATCAATTCAAAGATACAATCTGTAAGTGTATCATTTATTCCAGAAACATTTCGGGAACGTGTAGGAGATTTGGTGTTGCTTGCAAAGAAATTTTCTACTACTGTAATTGTTTCCAGTGATTATCCACCATGTATCAAGCACGCAATAGAAGTACTTGATAAGGGAGAAAATTTGCCGCATTCTGGAAGATTTATGCTTGCTACCTATCTACTAGCAAAAGGACAAACTATTGAGCAGATTGCTCCATTATTTAAAAATGCTCCAGATTACAATGAACGTATTACAAAATATCAGCTTGAACATATTGCAGGATCATCTGGTAAAGGGACAAAATATGTTTGTCCTTCTTGCGAAAAACTAAAGAGTGAAAATCTTTGCTTTGCAATACCAGAATGTGACGGAATTATTAATCCAGTTCAGTTTGGTACAAGGAGAAAAACAAATGCTTGAACAAAACGTAAACTTTGTGGAAGCTGCGCTAAAAGAATATTACTTTAGTAACTTTGAGCTAATTCATGTTCCATCTAGAACTTCAGAACGAGAGTTTGGCTATCAAAAATTTAACTCTGGAATGACTAGACATCTTACAATAAAAAATGACAAGGATTTGCATTTTTTACTTATGACACAGGTGCCATCTGACGTTTATTGCTCAAATGCCTGTTATTCCTTTCCAAATCTTCCCATGTCAGAAAAGGACTGGAAAGAAGCAGATCTGATTTTTGATATAGATGCAAAGGATCTGAAACTTGGTTGTAGAAAGGATCACACTTGTTTCAAATGTAACTCTTGTCAAAGCATAAATGATCAATCCTTAAAATGCATGAAATGCAATTCTGATAAATTTGATATAATATCAGTTACTTGCCAGAATTGTATATCTGAAGCAAAGAAAGAAGTGAAAAAACTGGTTCAGGTTTTGACAGAAGATCTTGCAATAAATAAAGAAAAAATTCAAGTTTATTTTTCTGGAAATGAGGGATTTCATGTACATATAGAAAATTCTGAATATCAAACCTTGGATTCTAGGGAGAGGGCAGATCTTGCAGATTATATCATGTTTAATGGAGTAATGCCAGAAACTCTTGGAATTAATAAACAAAATAGTTCAAAAACATCGCTTCCAGATATTGGAGAAAGGGGTTGGCGTGGACGAGCAGCAAAAGAAATTTTCGGTTCAAAATCAAAACGACCAAAAATTATTCAGGAGATACTTTTAGGAGGATATTCAGCTTTTCAGTCAAGACTTGAAGAAATGAGACATACGATAGGTGTGAGAATAGATCCTAAGGTAACAATGGATGTTCACAGAATCTTCAGATTAGGTGGATCTATTAACAGCAAAAGCGGCCTCTCAAAAATTCTCTGTAAAGATTTAGAAAACTTTGATCCATTTTCTGATGCCTGTTTACTTGGTGATGAAAAAGTTGAGATTTTGGCAAACTGTCCAATCTCATTTAGATTAAAAAATAAGAAATACGGGCCATATGTTGATGAAACTATTTCTGTACCAAAACACACCGCAGTTTACATGATTTGCAAAGGACTAGCTGATGTTACTTAATAATCGTGAAAATTAGGCTCAATTTACAGAAATTTATGCATTTTACAAGATTCCATACAACTATGTCTTTCTAGGTAAGACATTAATTTGACACAAAGTAAGGAAGCTTGATTTTGTACAGCTCATCTACTCAAGACAATCCACCTCCGCGTGATGCCGGAAGATACATCAGAATAGGGATTGCCGCACTTATTGGCATCATAATTTTTGTGATGATAAGCAATCAGGCTGTAATTCTATTTATGAATGTAAAAGAATTTGGCCACCTATTTACGCAACCACTCTACTATTCTCTCCTTTCGGCTGTAATACTTGCTTCCATAGTATTGATAAGAGTAAATATCAAAAATCGCTCTTCTATTGCTTGGTATAGCATTCATGCTGCAATAAATTTTTTAAAAAAAGGAAACAACTACTCTGTAACTGAAAACATACCAAGCTTCAAAGATCACAAGCTTAGTATTCCTAATTTTATAATTTGGCAAATAACTAAAGTTCTACTTTTTGGTGCATTCTTTGCAAACCTCATGTTTGGTTTTGCAGTTTCAAACATGTTACAAGGAAATGACATTGGAGTACAAAGCATATGGGGATTGTTTTCGCTTCCATTTACAACACCCCCCACAGATCCTTCATATTCATTAGACAAAGTTACTCCAATGATTCCAACTCTTGTTGTTTTAGTTCCACCAATACTTGCTGCAATTGGTTTACGTCTTGTACTTTATGTTGGATTACACAACATCGTTCGAGTTATCATAAGTTATGTGCAAGATGCATCAAAAGGCAAACCAAAATTCCTTGATTATATTGCAACTATAGAAGGCATAATTGGTATTGGAATACTTTGGGTTGGCATAAACATGTTTTTCACAGATCAAATAGATTACAATACAAGATACGCAATTGGTGGCACCTTTGCTGCAGGATTTGCTCTAATTGCATTTTATTTTATTGATAAATTCAAATCCAAAGTAATCATACATCCTTCAAAACGTGATATCTATATCAGAATACTGACACTAATTACAATTGCAGTAATTGCAGGTTCAATAATGGCTGTCAATAACAGCATTGCTGACGCAAAAAAAATAGAATATCTAGGTCCATACAAAGCTCAACAAATTGGTGTCAATCGATATCTGGGTCAACTTGATCAAATCCAGATTACATCTCATGAAGTCAAACAAAGTTCTTCCATTCAACCTACTGATATTCCAAGTTATGTAATGCAAAACAACGCTCTTCTGAACAAGATAAGAGTTTGGGATTCGGATGCGGCTTTTGCAAAAATTAAACCTGAAATTGGACTTATACCATATGTAGATTTTGAAAATAACGACATTCTGAGATTCAATGACACGCTTTATTGGACAGCTTCAATGAAACCAATTCTTCCATCATCAGTAACTCAAGAAAATACCTGGTATAACCAGCATCTTGTTTATACCCACGTTGACAACGGATTTCTGGCATTAGATGCAAGTAATGGTACTATAGTAGATAGCAATAATCTCTTCAAACAAAGAGTGATGTATTATGGGGAGGGCGGACTTTTTACAGAAACATGGGCTGCATATCCAGATGATAGAGGTACAAATACTGCTGAACTAAATAACGCATCATATAATGGAAAAGGCGGAATAGATGTATATCCGCCAATAAGCCAAATTTTTGAACCAAATTTTTTCCTTTCTTATCCTACTGAACCAATCCACATTATTCGATATAGGGATATTCATGATAGAATGCAATTATTGTATCCATATTTCCAATACAAACTATTTGGAAAGGATATAGACGTTTTACCTGTTACTGACGGTAAAAAGACTTACTGGCTTGTTCCACTAATTGTGGGTTTTGACACAAAAAATGTTCCTTGGTCAGTAAGTAACCCATATCTCAGACTTGTTGGTTATGCATTGTTGGATACATATGACGGTAACATTACTCTGATAAAAACTGGAGACGATTTCTTTACAAAAATGTTTGTCAGTGAATATGGAGATAATTTCATCGATACACCTTCCTGGCTTCAGAAACAACTTCGATATCCAGAGGCGTTATTCAATTGGAAAGTAGACATGTTTAACATATATCATGTTACAGATACTTCTACATTCATACAAGCAAAAGACTTCTATGAGGTTCCAGATGGACTTGGAACTTATTATGTAGAAGCAAAACCTCCAGGATATGATAAAACATCATTTATTGGGATTCTTTCACTTGAGTTACAAGGTTCACAGGGAAGAAACCTTGCAGGTTTTATGACTGTTCAAAATGATATTCCTAACTTGGGTAAGATGCAATTTTATCAAGTTCCCTTAGATTCTAAGACAAAGCTTCTTGGTCCATCAGCAGTGCATGAGGCACTAACTAGGGATCCTGATTTTGCTCAATTACAGACATTACTTCGAAATCCACGACTTGGAGATAATATTTTATACAGAATAAGTAATGATGATGTCTATTTTATTCCAGTATATACTGCTGGTTCAGGTGGAGTTGTCACACAACTTGGAACAATTGCTGCTGTAGGTGCTGCATTTGATGGAGAATATCATGTAGGACTGGGAAATACACCACAACAAGCCTTTGCGGCATATCTTGCTAAACTCAGCGGAGTAGCTCCATCCAATGTTACAAGTGCCTTGCAGCTAGATAAAGCAAGTAGGATTTCTACGATAAGATCTGTATTAGAAGCAGATAACTTGAAAATTGTTAGTCCAACATCCATACAATTACCACTTTCATTTGAAGAAGGTAAGACTTCGTTCTTACAGCAATCTGATCTAGACAATACAAAGAAGCTAATCTCAGATTTCTTGAAGAACTTTGTTCAGCCAAGAAGTGATAGGATAATTTTCTGGGAAGAAAACAGCACAATAAAGCTAGGTACAATTGTGGTTGTAGATAATGTACCAGAATTACATTATATTTCAATTGAGGTAGGTTAGTTGCTTTTAGTCGTAGATAACGGGTCTGTCTACACTAGATCTCTTTTGGATTTTCTATTACAAAAAAAAATGACCTTTAACACACTTCCTTTTGATAAAGTGATTCTTTCAGAGCTTTACAAGTATTCTTCAATAATTCTATCTGGAAGAACAACGAACATTGCTTTGATGAATGCCATCAACTCTAAAATAATAAGACATGCTGTTTTGGAAAAAACTCCACTTCTTGGAATCTGTTATGGAGCAGAAATTCTTGCACTTACACTTGGAGGTACAATCAAGAAAATGGATAAATCACACAATGGAATCCAAGAAATTGACGTCATAAAATCAAATCCCATATGTGAGAACAAAATTAAGGTTTTTGAGAGTCATTCTTACTTGGTTTCAAAACTTGACAATTGTTTTGAGCAAATTGCAAAATCTGACTATTGTAAATATGAAATATTCCAATATACAAATCATAAAATCTTTGGAACCCAATTTCATCCAGAAATGAGTGATGATGGAAAACTTCTTCTAGAAAAATTCATCATTATTCAATAGTTTTAATATTGTAAATTTATGGTGATTTGTAATGGAATCTAATCACGTTCTTTCACTACCAATTGTAAAGGAAGAAAACATTTGTTTGCCTCTTGTAATTACTGCTGTATCCAAGTATTGGGGAATAGATCTCCCCTTTTCTGAAGCTAAAGAGATTGCAAAAAAATATCCTAACATGAAAGGAAGCATAATGATGGAAGGAATTGAGCTTGCAGAACGACACGGACTTGTTAGTTTGATCTTAAATTCTACAATTAAAGAATTAAAAAAATTAATTGATATGGGAATTCCGCCCATAGTTATTCTTCCAGGAATACGTGATACTGTACAACACGCATCTCTTATTTTAGGATATGATGATATAGAAAAAACAATCTTACATTATTTTCCTGAACCTGATAAGATTGGAGCAATACCAGAAAAAAAATTTGATGAACAATGGTCTGAGGATGATAAACTTTTACTTGTTTTAATTCCAATGGACATACTTTCAGAAATAAATTTAGGAAATAAAAAAGAAAAATCAAATAGATTATGTTTTAATGCTGAGAAATTACGCTTACAAGGAAAATTTACAGATGCTATAACTACATTACAAAAGGCACTTGAAATAAACCAATCCAACTCTACCGCATATTGTTTACTTGGTGGAATGCTAAATGATCAAAATTCTTCTGATGCTGTTCAATACTATCAAAAAAGTATTGCATTAAATCCTAGGTGTTATCTTGCATATAGAGGCCTGGGTAATTTTTATCTAAAATCAAAGGATTATTCAAATGCAGAAAAATACTATACAAAAGCAATTGAAATAAATCAAAATAGATTTG